>JAIOJU010000059.1 GCA_019911765.1 Thiobacillus sp. | reverse complement strand
AACATGAAACGGCGTCTTTTTCCGCATGGCGGCGTTGCTCGTCGTTGCCATAGAGCCCGCTATGTCGCCTCCTCGCGCCTTGCCCTACGAAAAAATCCATCCGTTTCATCCTGTCACACTATTTCGGAAGCAGACCACTAGGACTGATTAACGCAGCCGGGTCACTCGGTCAGGGTGGAGAACCGGGCCTGCGCCAGTTCCGCAGCACGAATCACCGCCCGCGCCTTGTTGAGCGTTTCCGTCCACTCGTTATCGGGCACGGAATCGGCAACGATGCCGGCACCGGCCTGCGCATACAGCATGCCGTTCTTGACCACGGCCGTGCGGATGGCGATCGCCAGATCCATGTCGCCATTGAAGCCCAGATAGCCCACCGCGCCCGCATAGATGCCGCGCTTGCTCGGCTCCAGTTCATCGATGATTTCCATCGCCCGCACCTTGGGTGCACCAGATACGGTTCCGGCCGGGAAACTGGCGCGCAGCACATCGAGCGCACTCAAGCCCGGCTTCAGCCTGCCTTCAACATTGGAGACGATATGCATGACATGCGAATAGCGCTCGATCTGCATGTTCTCGGTGACCTTGACGCTGCCGGTAACAGCCACGCGACCCGTGTCGTTGCGCCCCAGATCCAGCAGCTGCAGATGCTCGGCGCACTCCTTGGGGTCGGCCATCAGCTCGTCGGCCAGCCGCTGGTCATCCTCGCGCGTGAGTCCGCGCGGGCGCGTGCCCGCAATGGGACGCAGGGTGACGGTGTCGCCCTCCAGACGCACCAGGATTTCGGGCGATGAACCCACGATATGGAATCCACCCATGTCGTAATAAAACATGTACGGCGAAGGGTTGAGACTGCGCAACGCGCGGTACAGGGACAGGGGCGAGGCCGCAAAAGGACGGGCCATGCGCTGTGACAACACCACCTGCATCACATCGCCCGCAGCGATGTAGTCCTTGGCCTTTTGCACCGCTGCCTTGAATTCGGCTTCACCAAACTCGGAAACCGGCTCAGCCACATCCGTCACCGGCTCGACCGGCAGTGTCACCGGCGCGCGCAATTGTTCGGTCAATGCGGCCAGGCGCAAATGACCCGCGGCATAGGCATCAGGCTGCATCGGGTCGGCATGGGTAATGAGGTAAAGCTTGCCGGCAAGATTGTCGAACACCGCCAGCTCTTCGGTCAGCATCAGCAGGATGTCCGGCGTGTGCAGCACATCATCCTTGCGCTTGCCGGCCAGGCGCTTTTCGATGTGGCGGATGGTGTCGTAACCAAAATAGCCCGCCAGTCCGCCGGTAAAACGCGGCAGACCGGCCACCGGGGCTGCCTTGAAACGCGCCTGAAATTCAGCGATGAAAGCGAGCGGATCAGGCAGGCTGTGCTCCTCCACCACCTGGCCGTCGGTTTCCACCGTCAACAGATGGGCCCGTACCCGCAACACGGTTCGCGCCGGCAGGCCGATAAAGGAATAGCGGCCAAAGCGTTCGCCGCCCACCACCGATTCCAGCAGATAGGTATAGGGCGCGTTGGCCAGCTTGAGGTACACCGACAGCGGCGTTTCCAGATCCCCGGGGAGCTCGCGCACCATGGGAATCCGGTTAAAGCCCTGTCGGGCGAGATCGAAGAAGTCTTGTTCAGTCATGATGGCGTGAGGCGTTAGGGGTGAGGGGTAAGGCGCAACAGCGCCCCGCCGACGGGAGCGACGAATGCCGCCATCGCGTGCCCCCACGCCTGACGCCTGACGCCTCACGCCTCACGTATTTTCACCACCATTTTCGCCGCATCGGCCAGCGTCGGCACTACCGCATCCAGGTCAAGCTCGCTCACCGGGCGCCCACGGTTGTAGCCATAAGGCACGCAGAAAACCGGCGAACCCGCCGCACGGGCCGCCTGGGTGTCGTTGAGCGAATCGCCGATCAGCAGCAGTTCGGCCGGCTGCACCTTGAATACCTCACAGGCATGCAGCAGCGGCAACGGATCGGGCTTGCGCCTGGGCAACGAATCGCCGGACAGGATCAGTTCGAAATAATCGAACAGGCCGGTGTCCTTCAGCAGTGGATGGGTGAAGGCTGCCGCCTTGTTGGTGATGCAGGCCACATGCAGCCCCATCGCCTTGAACGCGTCCAGGCCTTCGACCACGCCATCGAACGGACGCGAATGCAGCGACACATGTTCGCCGTAATGCTTCTGGTACGACGCAATGGCCAGTTCAAACAAGGCAGCATCCGGCTCGGCATCCATTTCGCCGGTCAGCACCCGCTTGACCAGCCGCGACACGCCATTGCCGATATAGGAGGAAATGGTTTCCAGCGAGGGGCAGGGCTTGCCCAGGTCGGCCATCATCAGCTCGGCGGCATGCGCCAGATCCGGCGCGGTGTCGAGCAGGGTGCCGTCGAGATCAATGACGACGGCTTTAATCGGGAGGGGAAAATTTTTCATATTTGTTTTATCCGCGAAGGACGCGAAGGGTCGCGAAAAAAAGCTTTACTTCGCGTTTCTTCGCGTCCTTCGCGGAGGAAAATTCAGACCTTGGCAAGTTCAGCGCGCATGGCGGCGATCACGCTGTTGTAACGCTGCGGATCGCTGTCCTTGGCGGCGCCAAAAATGGCCGAACCCGCAACAAAGGTATCCACGCCGGCGCGCGCCACTTCGGCGATGTTGGCAGGGCCCACGCCGCCGTCGATCTCGATGTTCACCTTGAGGCCGCGATCATCGATCATCTTGCGCACGGCGCGCGCCTTGTCGAGCACGTAGGGAATGAACTTCTGGCCGCCGAAACCGGGGTTGACCGACATCAGCAACACCATGTCGAGCTTGTCCAGCGTGTATTCCAGCACGTCCAGCGG
>JAIOJU010000058.1 GCA_019911765.1 Thiobacillus sp. | reverse complement strand
ACCGCCAGCAGCGCAATAAAATTGGCCTGCACAAACTGCGTGCGGTGCTGCTTGAGTTCGTCGGCTATCCCGCGCCAGGTCAGCAGCATGGGGTCATTTTCCGATGCAGAATTTGCTGAAAATCTCGCCCAGCAAATCGTCGGCGGTAAATTCGCCGGTGATCTCCGACAGCGCCGTTTGTGCCAGCCGCAACTCCTCGGCAAACAGCTCGAGTTGCGTGGCTGATTCGCGCGCGGCCGCCAAATGATGCGCGCCTCGGGCCAGCGCATCCAGATGCCGCGCGCGCGCCATGAACGCGCCCTCGCCTGCTGCCTGCCAGCCCGCCGCCTCGAGCAGTTTGCCGCGCAACAGGTCCACCCCCATTCCTGTCTTGGCGGACAGCCAGATTTCATCGCCCGCCGCGCGCGGCGCCTCTTGCGTCACATCGATCTTGTTATGGATCGTCAATCGGTTCACGCCGGGAAGCCGCTGCAGTATCGCCGCTTCATGCGCGCTCAAGCCATGCGTTGCATCCACCAGCAACAAGGCCACATCTGCTTTCTCCACGGCTGCCCAGGTGCGGGCGATGCCGAGCTTTTCCACTGCATCATCGGTATCGCGCAGGCCCGCGGTATCGATGATGTGCAGCGGCACGCCCTGAATCTGGATCGCCTCGCGCACCGTGTCGCGCGTCGTGCCGGCTATATCGGTGACGATGGCGGCCTCAAATCCGGCCAGCTGGTTCAGCAGGCTCGATTTGCCCACATTCGGCTGGCCGATCAGCACCACGGTCAGCCCTTCGCGCAGCAACGCGCCCTGCCGGGCCTGTGCGCGCACCGCCTGCAGGCTGGCATCGATAGTATCCAGCCGGCCAAAGGCATCGGCATCGCGCAGAAAATCGATTTCTTCTTCGGGAAAGTCCAGCGTCGCTTCCACCAGCATCCGCAGGCGAATCAGCGCCTCGACCAGTTCGCTGATTCGTGCGGAGAACGCGCCGGACAGGGAGCGCACCGCCGAACGCGCGGCCTCGCCCGAGGCCGCGTCAATCACATCGGCCACCGCCTCGGCCTGTGCCAGATCGAGCTTGCCGTTCAGATAGGCGCGCCGCGTGAATTCGCCGGGCTCGGCCAGGCGCGCGCCGAGCTCGACGCAACGCTGCAGAATGAGATTGAGCACCACCGGGCCGCCGTGCCCCTGCAACTCGAGCACGTGCTCGCCGGTAAAGGAATGCGGCGCCACAAAACGAAGTGCTATGCCTTCGTCGAGCACCTCGCCGTGACCATCCAGAAATCGGCTGAACGTGGCGTGGCGCGCTTCTGGGACGCGTCCAAGAATGGCCATCGCGAGCGGCTCGATGTCCGCCCCCGACACCCGCACCACGCCAACCCCACCACGGCCTGGCGCGGTGGCGATCGCGGCAATCAGGTCAGGCTTTGCCGGCGGTCGTTTTGCCACCACCCTCGACCTGCTTGTTGATTGCCCACTGCTGCGCAATCGACAGCACGTTGTTGCTGACCCAGTACAACACCAGGCCGGCCGGGAAAAAGACGAACATGACGGTAAAGGCCACCGGCATGATCATCATGATCTTGGCCTGCATCGGGTCCATCGGCTGCGGGTTCAGCTTGACCTGCAGGATGGAGGTCACGCCCATGATCACCGGCAAAATGAACCACGGATCGGGTGCGGTCAGATCGGTAATCCAGCCCAGCCACGGGGCGCCGCGCATTTCCACTGCGGCCAGCAACACCCAATACAGCGCAATGAATACCGGGATCTGGACCAGGATCGGCAGACAGCCGCCGAGCGGGTTGATTTTCTCGGTCTTGTACATCTCGGCCATGGCCTGGTGCAGCTTGGCACGATCATCGCCAAAGGTTTCCTTGAGCTGCTGCAGACGCGGCGTCAGCTTCTTCATCTTGGCCATCGACTTGTAGCCGGCTGCCGATAGCGGATACAACGCCAGCTTGAGGAGGATGGTCAGAATGATGATGGCCCAGCCCCAGTTCCCGACGAGTCGCTCGATCTTGTCCAGCGCCCAGAAAATCGGATAGGCCAAAGGTGTCAGCCAGCCATAATCCCGGGAAAGATCCAGGCCGGGTGCCGTCTTTTCGAGCAAGTTCTGGGTCTGTGGTCCGGCAAACAGGGGGACGGTGAATGTTTTTTGCTGCCCCGGTGCCAGCGTGCCCTCGGCCAGAATCACGCCTGCCGAATACAGGCCTTCACCCAGGGAACGCGTGTAGTACTCACGCTTCACGCTGCCTTCTGGTAGCCAGGCCGACACAAAGTGATGTTGCACCATTCCGACCCAGCCGTTATCGGCCTTTTTCTCGAACTCCGCTTTGCCTTCCTGGATGTCTGAAAATGCGACTTTCTGGAATTTCTTGGCATCCGTATAAAACGCCGGCCCAGTAAATGTATGCAGGAAGAAAGAAGAACCGCGCGGCGCTTCGCCATGGCGGGTGAACTGATAATACGGTGTAAGATCAACTGGCTGGGTTCCCCCGTTAATCACCCGCGTTCTAACCGTTACCTGATAACTGCCGCGCTTGAAAATGTAGGTTTTTTCTACCCGCACGCCTGTCTCGGGGTCGTTCCACACCAGTGGAACTTCCACCTGCACCGCTCCGCCGCGCAGCCGATATGCTCCTGGATTCAACTGATACAGGCTGCGGTGCGTGGGCATGTTTTTTCCGACCAGGCCACTTTGTGCCAAATACGGCGCGGTCTGCGTTTCTTCAAATAGCGTGAACGTCTTGTTTTTATCTTCTGTTTCACGATACGCCAGCAATTCCAGCTGACGTATATCACCGCCATTGGCATCAATGGTCGCGCGCAACACATCGGTTTCCACCAGCGCTCGTGCGCCCTTGGCAAAACCTGCTTGTGCAGGCGCTGCGGCCGGTGCGTTCAATGCCTGGCTGGGCGTGGGTACGTTGGCTGCCGGGGTGCTTTGGGCCGTGGGCGCCACGGCTGGAGGCGCATGTTTAGCCTGCCAGGATTCCCACAATAAAAGCAGCGAGAACGAAAAGACAATGAAAAGAATCAGTCGCTGATTATCCATGGAGTGGAACGCTGTTAGTTAGGGGAAATATCCGGCGCGGCGAGATGTCCGCCAGGCGCAGCAGAAGGCCATTTTGCCATGGCGCGATGTCCCGCTCGTTTGAATGTGCGGGATAAATCACGCGCCTCTTCTCCAGGAACAGGCTTGGCAATCAGACGAACGACAAAATCACAGGCGGGCAACTCCGGCAAAACCTGCCGGAAACTTTCGCGAATACACCGTTTCACCCGGTTACGGTCTACCGCCCGGGCAAGCAGGCGCTTGGCAATGATCATGCCCAACCTGGGGTATCCCACCTGGTTGGGCCGCACCATCACCATCACAAAATCTGTCCGCGCGCGCTGGTTTTCTGCAAAAACTCGATCGAAATCCGTCTTGTTGACCAGCCGTGCATCGTGGAAGCGTATGCTTCCCGCCTTGTCTGTATGTATGTTGATTAGACGGCCAGACGGGTGCGGCCTTTGGCGCGGCGTGCATTGATGATGTCACGACCCGCCTTGGTTTTCATGCGGGCACGAAAGCCGTGGGTACGCTTGCGGCGGACGGTTGAGGGTTGATAGGTGCGCTTCATGGCATTTCCTTTCTGACTGGCGCCGACCTGCCCCATCCGAAGACGGGCGGCCAAACACAAAAAATCTGTTGAAAAACCGCGTATTAGACCCGCCCTGGCGGGGAGATGTCAAGTTCGTTTTAGCATGGCATGGCGGGCCTGTGGCTCGACAGCCTGTGGATAACCTCGGCGAAGAGGAGTAAGATTCGGCTTCAAATCCCATGCTGCTTTCCGCGCCCCCCTATTCTTCTATGGATTCCTTCTGGGACCTTTGCCAAGAGCGTTTCCGCGCCAATCTGACCCAGCAGCAATTCAGCACCTGGATTAAACCCCTGGTGTTCGAAGATGCGAGTGGTGACGTGCGGATACTCGCCCCCAACCATTTTGTAATGGACTGGGTCAGGGAAAAGTTTGCAGAAAACATCGATGGCTGGGCGCAGGAGTTTTATGCCCGCCCGGTTTCCATTACCTATGCTCTGGGGAAAAAGAACACGGCCCCGCGCAACCATACTGCCTCATCTGCCGTTCCGCTTCCTGCTTCGTCGCCATCGAGCCCGTCAAACCCCGCACAACAAATGGGCCTGCGTATCAACCCGGGATTCAATTTTGACAACTTTGTCTCGGGCCGCGCCAACCAACTGGCCCGCGCTGCTGCCCTGCAGATAGCCGATAATCCCGGCGTCGCATACAACCCGCTCTTTGTTTATGGCGGCGTAGGTCTGGGCAAGACCCACCTGCTTCAAGCCATCGGCAATACGGTCCGCCTGGCCAATCCGGATGCGCGCATCAGCTACATCCACGCCAACGACTATGTCGACGATGTGGTCAAAGCCTATTTGAACAAGCAGTTCGACGACTTGAAGCGTCGTTACATGTCGCTGGACCTGTTGCTGATTGACGATATCCAGTTTCTGGCGAAGAAAGACCGCACCCAGGAAGAGTTTTTCTACGTGTTCAACTCATTGATTGAAAACAAGAAACAGATTGTCATCACCTGCGATACCTTTCCCAAGGAAATCAGCGGGCTGGACGACCGGCTCAAATCCCGCTTTGCCTGGGGCCTGACGGTTGCGGTCGAGCCCCCCGAACTGGAAATGCGGGTCGCCATCCTGCTGGCCAAGGCCCAGGCGGAAAATACCAAGCTGGAGGAAAACGTCGCTTTTTTCATCGCCAAGCAGGTCCGTTCCAATGTGCGGGAACTGGAAGGCGCGCTGAAACGGGTGATCGCCTTTTCGCGCTTCCATGAAAAACCGATCACCCTGGAACTAGTGAAAGAAGCGCTGCGCGACCTCATCGCATCGACCTCGCGTATTGTTTCGATCGAAAATATTCAGAAAACCGTCGCCGACTTTTATAAAATCAAGGTCTCCGACATGTTTTCCAAGAAACGCACGCGTAACCTGGCCCGGCCAAGGCAGATTGCCATGGCTCTGTCCAAAGAACTGACCAACCAGAGCTTGCCGGAAATTGGCGAATCGTTTGGTGGGCGCGACCACACCACCGTAATCCATGCTTGCCGTAAAGTAGCCGAGTTACGTGAAACGGAAGTGGATATCGGACGGGATTATCTGGTGTTATTACAAAGCCTGACTGGCTGAGGACGAAATGTGGGTAACTCGGCTGGAATACCCGGATGAAAAAAACCATCCACATTCCTTCCGGGGAACCAAGGTGTTATCCACACCTAAAAAATAGCAAGCGACCGTTGTTTAAATTAAATAAAAAGGCTTATCCCCAGATTCAGGCCGCCTTTATTATGATTCTCAGGAATATATAAATGCTATTAGTACAAAGCGAACGCAACGCACTTCTGGCTTCCTTGGGTGCTGTCGTCGGTGTGGTTGAACGACGTCACACCTTGCCGATCCTGTCCAACCTGCTGCTGGAAAAAAAAGCCGGCAAGCTGACAGTACTGGCCACCGATCTTGAATTGCAGGTCAGCACCCAGCTGGACAGCACGGAATCCGGTGAAGACTTTGCCATCACCATCGCGGCGCGCAAGCTGTTCGATATCGTGCGGGCCTTGCCGGACACGGCCAAGGTCAAGCTCGACACCAAGGACAGCCAGGTGGTCGTGAGTGCAGGCAAGTCCCGCTTCACGCTGCAGACCCTGCCGGCAGCGGATTTCCCTCGTGTCGAAACCGGGGCCGGGCTGGGCGAGCCCATTCGCTTGCCGCAAAAGACCCTCAAGCGCTTGCTGCAGCTGGTGCAATTCGCCATGGCCAGCCAGGATATCCGCTATTACCTCAACGGCATGTTGCTGGTACTGGATGGCAAGCAACTGCGCGTGGTGGCCACCGATGGTCACCGCCTGAGCTACGCGGAAACCGAACTCGACACCACATTCGAGGCGCGTGAAGTCATCATTCCGCGCAAGACCGTCATGGAATTGTCCAAATTGCTGAACGATACGGACGAACCCGTGGAACTGCGCATCGGGGCAAACCAGGTCACGATCACCTTGCCAGGCACCGAACTGGTCACCAAGGTGGTCGATGGAAAATTCCCGGATTACCAGCGCGTGATCCCGGTAAACCAGCAACGTCATCTGAAAGCCAATCGCCAGAGCGTCACCCAGGCCTTGCAACGGGCCGCCATTCTCTCGAACGAAAAGTTCCGGGGGGTACGCCTGGTCATGAGCGAAAACACGCTGGGAATCGTTTGTAACAACAACGAACAGGAAGAAGCGGCCGACGAGATCGAAGTCAGCTACAACGGCGATCCGCTGGACGTGGGATTCAACGTGACCTATCTGCTGGATGGCCTGGGCGCCGTGAACAGTGATGAGATCACCCTGTCGTTGGGCGATGCCAACAGCAGCATGCTCTTGACCAGCGAAGGCGAGGCCGGATTCAAGTACGTTGTCATGCCCATGCGCATCTAAGCCCGGCTTCGAACAAGCCGGGGCCCGATCCACCCCAACACTGCAACAACCGACAGGAAAGCGCCGCAAGGCGCGAAAACACCATGAGCGACAAACCAGGCAACGCGCAAGCCGATGACACGAACGGCGGGTACGACGAAGACAGCATCCAGCAGCTCGAAGGTCTGGAAGCCGTCCGCAAGCGTCCCGGCATGTACATCGGCGATACGTCCGATGGCACAGGCTTGCACCACATGGTGTTTGAAGTGCTGGACAACGCCATCGACGAAGCGCTGGCAGGCTGGTGCGACGACATCAAGGTCATCATTCACCCGGACAATTCGATTTCCATTTCCGACAACGGTCGCGGCATTCCGGTCGGCGTCAAATTCGACGACAAGCACGAGCCCAAGCGTTCTGCAGCGGAAATCGTCATGACCGTGTTGCACGCCGGCGGCAAGTTCAACCAGAACAGCTACAAAGTGTCGGGTGGCTTGCATGGCGTGGGTGTGTCCTGCGTGAACGGCCTGTCAAAATGGCTCAAGCTGATCGTTCGCCGTGATGGCAAGAAATACGCGATGACGTTCAACCAGGGCAAAGTCGTCGATCGTGAAATTGAAATCCAGAATGGCGTTGAGGTTTCACCGATGAAAATCGTCGGCGAAACCAGCAACCGCGGCACGGAAGTCCACTTTCTGGCGGACGAAGAAATTTTCGGCACGGTCGAATTTCATTTCGATATTCTGGCCAAGCGCATTCGTGAACTGTCCTTCCTCAACAATGGCGTGAAGATCGAGCTGATTGATCATCGCGACGGCAAGACCGAAAACTTTGCGCATTCCGGCGGCGTAAAGGGCTTTGTCGAATACGTCAGCCGTCTCAAATCGCCACTGCATCCCAAGATTTTCACCGCGATGGGCGAAAAGGATGGCATGACCGTCGAAGTCGCCATGCAGTGGAATGACAGCTACTCGGAATCCGTTCAGTGCTTTACCAACAACATTCCACAGAGGGATGGCGGTTCTCACCTGACGGGTCTGCGCATGGCAATGACCCGCGTGCTGAACAAATACATCGAGGAAAACGAGCTGGCCAAGAAAGCCAAGGTCGATACCACGGGTGATGACATGCGCGAAGGCCTCACCTGCGTGCTGTCGGTCAAGGTGCCGGAGCCCAAGTTTTCCTCACAGACCAAGGACAAACTGGTTTCCAGTGAAGTCCAACCCGTGGTGCAGGAGATCGTCGGCCAGAAACTGGCTGAATTTCTGCTGGAAAACCCGAATGATGCCAAGCTGCTGTGCAGCAAGATCATTGATGCGGCGCGTGCACGCGAAGCGGCCCGCAAGGCGCGCGAGATCACCCGCCGCAAAGGCGTGATGGATGGCCTGGGCCTGCCCGGCAAGCTGGCCGACTGCCAGGAAAAAGATCCCGCGCTGTCGGAAATCTATCTGGTCGAGGGCGATTCCGCCGGCGGCTCAGCCAAGCAGGGCCGCGACCGCAAGTTCCAGGCGATCCTGCCGCTCAAGGGCAAGATCCTCAACGTCGAACGCGCACGCTTCGACAAGGTCATTGGCAGCCAGGAAATCGCCACCCTGATCACCGCGCTCGGCACCAGCATCGGCAAGGACGACTACAACCCCGACAAGCTGCGCTACCACCGCATCATCATCATGACCGATGCCGACGTCGATGGCGCACACATCCGCACCCTGCTGCTCACCTTCTTCTACCGCCAGATGCCCGAACTGGTCGAGCGCGGCCACATCTACATCGCTCAACCGCCGCTGTACAAGGTCAAGCATGGCCGTTCCGAACGCTACATCAAGGATGAACATGCACTGAAAGAACACCTGATGGCCGAAGCGATGAAGGACGCCGAGCTGACGCCGATGGACGGGGCCATGCCGATCGCGGGCGAAGCCCTGGAAACGCTCGCACGCGAGTATTTCCTTGCCGAAGCCGTGTGCGATCGCCTGGCGCGTCTGCTGCCGGACGACGTCTTGCAGACCCTGATGAAAATCCCGCGCCTGAGCCTGGAGGACAGCGGCGCCTCGATGATGGCCGAGGCCAGCCTGGGCGCGGCGCTCGACGCGCAAAAGTATGAAATCGCGGCTGAGTACATCAGCGAAAACGACACGCATCGCCTGCGCATCACCCGTCATTCCCATGGCAATGCCTACGTCAACTTTCTCGAAGCAGATCTGCTCGAATCCGGGGACTACACGCAACTCGTCAAGGTTGGCGATATGTTGCGTGACTTGATCGGCCTCGGCGCGCGCGCCAAGCGCGGCGAAAAGGAATCACCCGTGCAGAGCTTCCGCGAAGCCATGGACTGGTTCCTGGCCGAAGTCAAACGCGGCATGAGCATCCAGCGCTATAAGGGTCTGGGCGAAATGAACCCGGGGCAGTTGTGGGAAACGACCATGGACCCCAAGGTGCGACGCCTGATGAAAGTGCAGATCGAGGATGCCATTTCGGCAGACCAGATCTTCACCACGCTGATGGGGGACGATGTGGAGCCCAGGCGAAATTTCATCGAAACGAACGCCCTGGGAGTGCGCAACCTGGATGTTTAAAGTGTAGGTTCTTGTTAGTGAACGAAAATAGTGACACTAGAAGCAATTTCGTGGCACGGGATTTACGGAATACGTGGCACTACGGTGAAAGGCCAACCAGCAATGGTTGGCCTTTTCTTTATCAAGGAAGCTTCCCTGGTTTTTATTGCGGCTGACACCATCAAACGCCTGCTCGTCGGCCGAAGCTGCCGGTGGCGTCTGGCCGTTGTCTAGAAATGCTGTTGAATTCGCTACTTCAGCGAATGCGTACTCCCGATCCTTAGCTACATTGGTCTGTTGGGTAAGTTGCGCCAATTAGTGTCGAAAATATTTACGCTTTGACTACCAATTTTTTACGCGCATCGACCAACCACCTATTTTTGTTGACATTATCAACATTGGCATTATTTGTGCTTACCATCCTGCGTTGAGAAACACCATGTATAACGGAGAGGAATTATGATCATTACGCTAGTAAAACGAACAGCACTTGCAGTCTTCTTTGCGGCGATGGCATCAACGGCGCATGCCACGCTGATTGTGGCGCCAGGCGCGGCAGCCGCAGTGGAAGGGGATAGCAATAACTGCTTTCCTTTTACTTGCGGCGCGCAGAGGTATCAGCAGGTCTATGACTCGTCGATCTTTGGTGGGGCCACGGGTGCGATAACTGAAATTCGGTTTCGCGTGGAGGACGGTTACTCCTCCTTTATTAATCAGCCCTTCGACTTGCTTGTGCGACTCTCACACACCACCGCGACCCCAGCTACCCTGAGCACAACCTTTGCAAGCAACATTGGGGCGGATGAAACGACAGTTCTGAGCGGAAACATTGCTTTGAGTGGTACCGGCGGTAGCGGACCGAACCCCTTCGATATCGTATTAGATGTGAACGATATCTTCACATACAACGGTATCGGAAATCTGTTGCTTGATATCACGATGTTTAGCGGGATTGCCGGGCCGCAGTTTGACTCAGTGCAGTCCGTTGGTGCGGGTCTTATGCAGCGCGTTTGGAGCACCACAGGTAATTCGTCAGCTACAAGCGGCAACATAGCGGGCGATATCGGCTTGGTAACTCAATTCAACATTGGCGGGACGAACGGGATCCCCGAGCCGACTACCCTTGCCCTTCTTGGCCTTGGTCTCGCCGGTCTAGCAGCATCGCGTCGACGCAAGCATTAATTGGCAACGCCTGATGACAAACCCGCCCATGTGGCGGGCATTTTGTTTGTGTGACCGACCTGGAACGTCGGAGTGACACTCAGATAGCCTATAAAGGGCAGAGGTTCAATTTTTTCCCCATCGCAAGTCGACGCCGGTTTCGAGAAAATTGTGCTGCGAAGGCGACCGGTTGAATTCGCAGCCGAAAGCGGCTGCAGCCACCCACACCCCCAGCCTCCGTTGAATCCGAATACGATGTACTCGCCGCAACCCGTCTGGACCTCTATTTCCGGTCGCAGACTAATGGGGTCTTGGTTCATTCTGGGCAGTGTAAAAAATCCAACACCACACCTATGCCAACAATAACCGTTCGTTAAGGTATGAGTAGCGGCCGCCATCCTTCGCAGCTGACGAATGCGGCCATTCAGGCGGCGTATTCTCTAAACGTTGGCAACCTGCGCGACACCGGTCATTCAGTTGAGCCGGCGCTACCGGCCGCTTCGGCCGTGACCTGCCAGCCGGGATAAGCCTGGCCACGTCGCCTCTTCGGTGCGGACACGCTTGCCTGGTCGGGCCAAGACCAATGCCCGCAATCCTGCCAACGCCCCCGCATCAATGTACGGCCGATTCTCCTGTAAACAGCCGTCCAGATGCATCAGGACCCGGACAAATCTTCCGGGTGGTTCAGGTTCGCAAAAGCAGCAGCATCAAACGGGACCGTTGTAGACGGAAGCTCGGCTTGCCAACGGCGCACCGCACGCTCACCGCGCGCCAGGAATGCGGCGAGGGCATCACGCTGGTCGATGCGCACGATAAAGCAGGTGTGGTGCGTGTGCGTGTCGTCTGCCGCGATGGCCAGCGGCACGTGCGCCTGCTGCGCGGCTTGCAGCAGGCGCGCCACCAGATCGGCCGGCAGGTGCGGCGTGTCGCACGGCACCACCGCCAGCCAGTCGGCCGTCACCGATTGCATGGCCGTCAGGATGCCGGCCAGCGGGCCGGGGTAATCGGGCAGGGTATCCGGCAACACGCGCGGGCCATACGCCGCGTAGGTGTCCAGATTGCGGTTGGCGCTGATGACGAGTTCGTCGACCTGCGGACGCAGCACGTCGAGCGCCCACTCGATCAAAGGGCGGCCGCGGTATTCGACCAGGCCCTTGTCGGCGCCGCCCATGCGGCTGCCCTGGCCGCCCGCCAGGATGACGGCGGCGACCCGTTCAGCGGCGGGCATACAGGTAAAACTGGTCCGAACGGTCGCCGGGCCGCGCACCGCGCCACTGCTCGACCCAGTCTGGGGAAGGTTGAGGTTCGGCACCGCGATCACGGGTTTCCAGCAGCAGCCATCGGCAGCCCGCGTCGGCAGGGATCAATTGCCGCTTGCTGTGATAGCCCAGCAACACCCGCTGCTGACGGCGCATCTGGTCGGCCTGGATGCAGTCGGCGGCCGGCACGCGTGCAGCCAGCACTTCGCCCACGCTGGCATAGCTCAAACGATGGTCGAGCGGCGCCTGGAACAGGGCCATCAACAACACCCACATGAAGGTCATGCTCGCGGTCCACACCAGCATGGGGCGCAACGGTGAGCGGCTGACCCGGCTCAAAAAAACGATCCAGATCAGCGTAACAGCAAGACCCAGCGTCAGCGCCCACGGACGGAATTCGCCGACCCGGGTCATGCCCAGTTTGGTCAGGCGCGCGGCCAGCCGCGCCGGCGTGCCAAGGTCATGCGCGCTCCAGTAAATCCAGAACACCAGCGCCATGAAACCGAACAGCATGACGCCAAACCACAACAGCGCATTGGCGGCGCCGCGGCGCAGGGTGAACAGTCCAGCCGCACCAAGCAGCGTCAACGGCAGCAACAGGATAAGTCCCTGCTCTTCGCCGGGATGGGCATCGAACGCATACAGGCCCAGCAGACCGAGCAGCGCGCCAACGGGTAACACAACCCCCGGCGCCCGCCATTGCCGGCGGCTCCGGTACAGCGCCCACGCTGCCAGCGGCCAGGCCGGCCACGCATACCAGCCCAGCAGCCCCAGGTAAAAAGCCGGGCGTTGTCCGGCATCGCCTATCCAGCGCTGCAGGTTCAGCACCCGCTCGAACGGGATCGACTGGGTGGCCAGATAACCGAGCCAGGCCGCACCCATCGCCAGTGCAAACCCCATGCCCCAGAACAGTGAGCGGCGCGCGGCCGGGGTACGATATGCCTCCAGCAGCAGCGGCAGCATTCCCGCCAGCAACAGGAACCACGCGGCTTCTGCTGCACCGCCCGCAAGCAGCATCAACACCGTGCCGCCGCCCAGCGCCCATCCGCTATGCGACGCACGCGGCAAACAGGCCAGGCCATACAGCATGATCGCGGCCGAGGCGAACTGGGCTGTGTAGGCATTCAGTTCGTGGCCACGGACCAGCAGGCCCATGCAACCCAGCAAGGTCAGCGCCGCCGCCCAGCCCGTTCCGTCTCCATACAACACGCGGGCCGTGCGAGCGGTAAATACCAGCGCCAGCACGATGAACACGCCCGAGGCCAGCCGTGCACCGTCGGCCAGGGGCAGGACGGGCGAAGCCAGCCAGGCCGTTGCCATGGCGACCCAGTAATACAGGGGTGGGGTGGTCGGTACGGCCTGGGGCGACACGCCGCTTTGCAGCAGTTGCCACAGCTGTACGAAATGCTCGCCGTCGCCACCTTTCCAGGGGGCGTGTCCCACCAGCCCTGGCAGCAGCCAGGCCGCGCAGAGCAGCAGCAACCCGAACTGCGGAAGGGTCGCTGCGCAGCAGCGGGGTCCCCACCGGCGTACTCCTTGCGGGTGCTGCGGAAGTGAGGATGCGCGTTTATTGAACAATTTTGAGGAGCTGACCCGGCTTGGGTTCGCCATCTGGATACAGGTCGTTCATCAGCCGCAGCTGGCTTTCGGCATCGTTTTTCAGCGGCGATTGTTGCGCCAGGCCCGCCATCGTCATGCCCGGCTGGACGGTCAGCAGCTGCAATACATAGGAGCGCGCCGCCAGTTTCTCGGCCGGCGTGATCGCGTGAAAACTGTTGATAGCGCCGCGCAGGGTGCTGCGCTCACGATCGTAAGTGGCCTTGTCCCTGGCCATGCCGGCGATCAGGTACTGCGTGCCGTTGAACGCCACGGCCGCTACCACTACCGGCTTGCCCTGCTGCGCGCCGGCAGCAAATGCCGCCGGATACCCGCTGAGGCTGCCGCTGTCATAGCGTGCGCCGGCATCCAGCTTGAGGCCTTTCTGCAGCGTATCCAGCGGCTTGCCGCCTTTCGGTCCCTGCTGCAGTTCAACCAGTGCGTCACCCTTTGGACTCATCGCCACCACCCGGTCGGGCCGGTTCTGCACCTGCCAGCCCGGCGGAAACTGGATCGCCAGGCCAAGCTTGTCGTGCAGCAGCGCATTGCCGCGTATCACGCCCTGCTCAGGGCTGTCGCCAAAAACCACACCGGCCAGTTTGCTCAGGTAATGGCTGCGGCCCTCACGCGGAAGGGCAACCTTGTATTTATCCGCCTCGGCCACGACCTGCTTGAGGCGCGCGTCATTGCTGGGGTGCGTGTCGAACGTGCCGTGATAGGTTCTGGGCTGGCGGCCATCGCGCCTGGCCTGTTCGGCCGCGAACAGCTCCTGGTTTTTCAGCACGCTCACTACCTCGATCATGGCCTGCGGGTTGTAGCCCGTCCGCGCCAGATATTCGGCGCCCAGCCGATCCGATTCCAGTTCGTGCTCGCGGCCGTAACCCGCCGTCCATGCCTGTGCCAGTGTCTGCAGCAGCGTCGCACCCGCCTGATTGTCCATGCCCGGCACCAGAATCGAGCCCAGCACCGCCCCCAGCCCGGCCGCGGTGGAGGCGCTTTGCTGGCGCACGCCGTGGCGTGCCGTCACGTGGCCGATTTCATGGCCCACCACCCCGGCCAGCTCGGCCTCGGAATTCAGATACGCCATGATGCCGCGCGTGATGTAGACATAGCCGCCGGGCAGCGCAAACGCGTTCACGTCGGGACTGTCGACCACGGTGAAATGCCATTGCAGGTTGGGGCGGTGGCTCTGCTTCGCCAGCCGCTGGCCGACCTCGTTCACGTAAGCCTGCAATGCAGGATTGTCCAGCGCGGCATATTCCTTCAGCACATCCTGGTGCGCCTGCGCGCCCATCTGGATTTCCTGCTGCTCGGACATCAGCACAAAATCCCTGTCGCCCGTGACCGGATTTTGCGCGCAATGGGTCAGCGTCAATGCGCCGAAGACGATCACTGCAATGCGGCGGAAAACGAGGGGGTTCAAGTTTTTCTCTTTCTCGGGGGGGTGGCGCCCGAAATGATACCGTGGGTTCAGCTTTGCAGCGCTATGCAGCCAAAATGCAAAAAGCGGCCGAAGCCGCTTTGAATTGCATTACGCAACGCGTAATTCTTACTTCATGCCGTAACGCTGGCGGAACTTCTCGACGCGGCCAGCCGTATCGACGATCTTCTGCTTGCCCGTGTAGAACGGATGGCAGGAAGAACAAACTTCGATATGCAGCGCATCCTTGCCCAGCGTGGAGCGGGTTTTGAACGTGTCACCACAAGAGCACGTCACGGTCACTTCTTTGTAATCGGGGTGAATGCCGGCTTTCATGGCAATTCCTTAATGGGTAAATTTGGAAGACTCGGGAGTATAGGGG
>JAIOJU010000057.1 GCA_019911765.1 Thiobacillus sp. | reverse complement strand
ACTTCCTTCAGCGGCACCGAGTCGCTGGTGCGGGGGACATTGAGCGTCAGCATGGCCTAGTCGAACACGACCGTTTTGTTGGCGTAGACCAGCACCCGGTTATCCAGGTGCCATTTGACGGCACGCGACAGCACCACCTTTTCCAGGTCGGCGCCCTTGTTGATCAGGTCTTCCAGGCTGTCGCGGTGCGAAATGCGCGCCACGTCCTGCTCGATGATCGGTCCGTCATCCAGCGTTTCGGTGACGTAGTGCCCGGTGGCGCCGATCAGCTTGACGCCGCGCTCGAACGCCCGGTGATACGGCTTGGCGCCATGAAACGCCGGCAGGAAGGAATGGTGGATATTGATGATGTGGTTGGGGTAATGGCGGATGAAATCGGCCGACAGCACCTGCATGTAGCGCGCCAGCACGAGGAAGTCGACTTTCAGGTCGCGCAGGATGGCGAGCTGGGTTTTCTCGGCTTCTTCCTTGCCGTCCTTGAGCACCGCCAGATGCTGGAACGGAATGTGGTACGCGTCCGCCAGCCAGCGCGTGTCTTCGTGGTTGCTCAGGATGATCGGCAGTTCGCAGTGCAGCTCGCCGCTCTGGTAGCGGTAGAGCAGGTCGGCCAGGCAATGGTCGAACTTGGACACGAATACCGCCATGCGGGGTTTGCGGCTGGAATCGGCCAGCCGCCAGGTCATGCCGAAGCGGCTGGCGATGGGTTCAAAGGCCTGGGCAAAATCGGCCAGGTCGAGCTTGAAGCCGGCCATCTCCCATTCCACCCGCATCAGGAACAGCTTCAGTTCGGCGTCCTGATGCTGGTCCGCGTGCAGGATGTTGGCTTCGTGCTGCAGCAGGAATTCGGCAATGGCGGCGACCAGGCCCCGTTGGTCGGGGCAGGAAATCAGCAGAACAGCGGTATGGCGCATGGCGGGGCTCGGCGGTTCGGGTTGGATTCTTCGGGTTGGATTGTTTTTACGCAATCATAACCAATATTTCCCATGGCCATGTCAGGGGATCCCGCGCGGTCGCGTGGATCATCCTGCCTGGCAGGAAGACGGCCGGATTGGTCGAGGCCGGTTTCATCCCCGGTCGCACCACTCCAAACGCACAAAGATGCGGCAGAATTTGCGCAGCACAGGCCACATTCGATCTTGCTAATAATCTGAATTTCAACGCATTCATCGGCCTGTTTTGATGATTCTCGCTGGAATCCCGCATCCAGCCGTCGATCCAACTATTTTTTTAGACTTGGTCCAGGTCAAAACTTTGATTTGACTTGAGATTTTCCGGGCGCCTGAAAATGACGGAAAAACAAACCGAATCCAGGTTGACATGATTGGGTGAGCAACTAGAATTTGTATCCGTCCCCCTGCTGCACCACAACATGTTGTGAATAAAAGTGTGCACGGGGGCGGGGCAAGCTGTGGATAACTTGTGGGTTATGCATGCCTTGCCGGTATTCCGTCCTACCTACCGAGGAGAGTCATCGATGTTGAACGTTGCCACCGAGTCTGCAACAGCTGCCCCCATTCCCCCCCAGAAACCGGCCGAACCGGCTGTGGTCGATACGCGTTATGCCGACTACAAGATCATTCGCCGCAACGGCGCGGTGGTCGGCTTTGCGCCGAACAAGATCGCCATCGCCGTGACCAAGGCGTTTATCGCGGTGCAGGGCGGGCAGGCCGCGGCGTCGGCGCGCATCCGCGAACTGGTCGAGGCGATCACCGGCCAGGTCACGGCCGCGCTGCTGCGCCGCACGCCCAACGGCGGCACCTTCCACATCGAGGATATCCAGGACCAGGTCGAACTGGCCCTGATGCGTTCGGGCGAGCACGAAGTGGCACGCGCCTATGTGCTGTACCGCGAAAAGCGCACCCAGGAACGCGCCGCGCAAAAGGCCGCCGGTGTGCCCGACGTGCAGCTGCACGTGATCGAGGACGGCCAGAAGAAGCCGCTCGATACCGCCCGCCTGGCCACCCTGCTGGCCGATGCCTGCGCCGGCCTGGGCGAGGGCGTGCGTGCCGAGCCGATCATGCATACGGTATTGCGCGACCTCTACGACGGCGTGCCGATGGCCGAAGTCGAAAAGGCGCTGGTGCTGGCCGCGCGTTCGATGATCGAGCAGGACCCGGCGTATTCGTTTGTCACCGCCCGCCTGCTGCTCAATTCGATCCGCCACGAAGTGCTGGGCGAAGCCGTGCTGCAGGCCGACATGGGCGCACGCTATCTCGACTATTTCCCGCAGTTCATTAAAAAGGGCATCGACGCCGAGCTGCTCGACGAAAAGCTCGCCCAGTTCGACCTCGCCCGCCTCGCTGCCGTGCTCGACGCCGGCCGCGACTACCAGTTCGGCTACCTCGGTCTGCAGACCCTGTACGACCGCTACTTCCTGCACATCGAAGAGTCGCGCATCGAACTGCCGCAGGCCTTCTTCATGCGCGTGGCGATGGGCCTGGCGATCAACGAAGTGGACCGCGAGGCGCGCGCCATCGAGTTCTACCAAGTGCTGTCGTCGTTCGACTTCATGAGCTCGACGCCCACCCTGTTCAACGCCGGCACGCGGCATTCGCAGCTGTCCTCCTGCTACCTGACCACCGTCACCGACGACCTCGACGGCATCTATCAGGCGATCAAGGAAAACGCCATGCTGCAGAAATACGCAGGCGGCCTCGGCAACGACTGGACCCCGGTGCGCGCCATGGGCGCCCGCATCAAGGGCACCAACGGCAAGTCGCAGGGCGTCGTGCCCTTCCTCAAGGTGGTCAACGACACCGCCGTCGCGGTCAACCAGGGCGGCAAGCGCAAGGGCGCGGTGTGCGCCTACCTGGAAACCTGGCACCTCGACATGGAAGAATTCCTCGAGCTGCGCAAGAACACCGGTGACGACCGTCGTCGCACCCACGACATGAACACCGCCAACTGGATTCCCGACCTGTTCATGCAGCGCGTGATGGAAGGCGGCGACTGGACCCTGTTTTCCCCGAACGACGTGCCCGACCTGCACGACCTCTACGGCCGCAAGTTCGCCGAGGCCTACGCCGAATACGAGCGCCGCGCCGACCGAGGCGAGATCAAGGTGTTCAAGCGCATCCCCGCCGTGCAGCTGTGGCGCAAGATGCTGTCGATGCTGTTCGAAACCGGCCATCCCTGGATCACGTTCAAGGACCCGTGCAACATCCGCAGCCCGCAGCAGCACGTCGGCGTCGTCCACAGCTCCAACCTGTGCACCGAGATCACGCTCAACACCGGCGACACTGAAATCGCCGTGTGCAACCTCGGCTCGGTCAACCTCGTCAATCATTTGAAAGACGGACAGCTGGATCTCGAAAAACTGAAGACCACCATCCACACCGCGATGCGCATGCTCGACAACGTCGTCGACGTGAATTACTACGCCGTCGGCAAGGCCCGCAATTCCAACCTCAAGCACCGTCCGGTCGGCCTCGGCATCATGGGCTTCCAGGATGCGCTGCAGGAACTGCGCCTTACCTACGCCTCGGATGCCGCGGTGGAATTCGCCGACCGTTCGATGGAAGCCGTGTCCTACTACGCCATCTGGGCCTCGACCGAACTCGCCGCCGAGCGCGGCCGCTATTCCAGCTACGAAGGCAGCCTGTGGAGCCGTGGCATCCTGCCGCTGGATTCGATGAAGCTGCTGGCCGAAGAACGCGGCGGCTATCTGGAAGTAGACAGCTCCAGCACGCTGGACTGGGACAGCCTGCGTGCGCGCATCGGCCAGTACGGCATGCGCAACTCCAACTGCATGGCGATCGCGCCGACCGCGACCATCGCCAACATCGTCGGCGTGTCCGCGTCGATCGAGCCGACCTATCAGAACATCTACGTCAAATCCAACCTGTCGGGCGAATTCACCGTCGCCAACAAGTACCTGGTCGCCGACCTGAAAAAACTCGGCCTGTGGGACGAAGTCATGGTCGCCGACATCAAGTACTTTGACGGCAGCCTGGCCAGGATCGACCGCATCCCGGCCGACATCCGCGCGCTCTACGCCACCGCGTTCGAGATGGAAACCAGCTGGCTGGTCGAGTGTGCCTCGCGCCGCCAGAAATGGATCGACCAGGGCCAGAGCCTCAACATCTACATGGCCGGCGCCTCCGGCAAGAAGCTCGACGAGACCTACAAGCTGGCGTGGATACGCGGCCTCAAGACCACCTACTACCTGCGCACGCTGGGCGCCACCTCGGCCGAGAAATCCACCGGCAAGGGCGGCGAGCTCAATGCCGTGTCGTCGGGCGGATCGGCCATGAGCAAGGCCGCGGCCAACCTGCCCGAGCCGGAGATCGAAGGCCGCGCCTGCACCATGCGGCCCGGGGATCCGGGGTTTGAAGAATGCGAATCGTGTCAGTAAAGAGGTGTGCCGTCATTCCGGTGCACGCCGGAATCCAGCGAATTAAAAACTGGGCCCCGGCGTGCGCCGGGGTGACAACCGGGTTGGAGTAGGAGGAGGAGCAGTACCAAAAAAAGAGGCAAAGCCGGCCAATGGGATTTCGCATCTGCGAGGTTTCATTGGCCGGGGGAAGCCCCTTCAGATTAAAAAGTAGTGTGGGCCCAGCCCACTTTGGGACAACCAAAGGAGATTTAGAACGATGCTCAATTTTGAAGAAGATTTCACACCCGTCGCCAAGTCCGTGGACGTGCCGGCCTTTCTGCGCGCGGAATCCGCACCGGCTGAAGCCGATGTGTCCGAAGCGCCCGCCGCCCCCGAAAGCCAGCGCGTACGGGCCTCCGACAAGCGCATCATCAACGGCGCCACGGATGTGAATCAGCTCGTCCCCTTCAAATACAAATGGGCGTGGCAGAAATACCTGGATGCGTGTGCCAACCACTGGATGCCGCAGGAAGTGAACATGAGCCGCGACATTGCGCAGTGGAAAGACCCCGCCGCGCTCACCGAGGACGAGCGCCGCCTGGTCAAGCGCAACCTCGGCTTCTTCGTCACCGCCGATTCGCTCGCCGCCAACAACATCGTGCTCGGCACCTATCGCCACATCACCGCGCCCGAGTGCCGGCAGTACCTGCTGCGCCAGGCGTTCGAAGAGGCCATCCACACCCACGCCTACCAGTACATCGTCGAAAGCCTGGGCCTGGACGAAGGCGAGATCTTCAACGCCTATCACGAGGTCGCCAGCATCCGCGACAAGGATGATTTCCTCATCCCCTTCATCGACACGCTCACCAACCCCGAATTCAGGACCGGTACCCCCGAGGCCGACCAGGCGCTGCTGAAGTCGCTGATCGTGTTTGCCTGCATCATGGAAGGCATGTTCTTCTACGTCGGCTTCGTGCAGATCCTCGCGCTCGGCCGCCAGAACAAGATGACCGGCGCCGCCGAGCAGTACCAGTACATCCTGCGCGACGAGTCCATGCACTGCAACTTCGGCATCGACCTCATCAACACCATCAAGCTGGAAAACCCGCACCTGTGGACCAGCGAATTCAAGAAAGAACTCAGCGGCCTGTTCCACAAGGGCGTCGAGCTCGAATACCGCTACGCCGAAGACACCATGCCGCGCGGCGTGCTGGGTTTGAATTCAGCCCAGTTCAAGGAATACCTGCGCTTCATCGCCAACCGCCGCTGCCAGCAGATCGGCCTCGACGAAATGTTCCCCGGCGTCACCAACCCCTTCCCCTGGATGGCCGAGATGATCGACCTGAAGAAGGAGAAGAACTTCTTCGAGACGCGCGTCACGGAGTATCAGACGGGCGGGGCGTTGAGCTGGGATTGACCGGATGGAATGACAAAAAAAGGCGCAGGTGACTGCGCCTTTTTTGCATCAAAGCGATTTCTCTAGTTGAGGAAATATGGAAAAAACTGACCCCACCGAATCCGACGAAAAGCGACTTGGCTGGGACATGAAGGTCATCGGGGCCTACCGAAATGCGCTTGCCCCGCTCTCAAGAATTGCCTCGACTTTGATCGGGTTATGGGTTCTAGCAAGCGCGATTGGGTGGAAAAGAGCAGATTCATATTACGCTGCCTTGGGCGCTGAGTGGATTACCTCGAAGCTATCGATTGTTGAGCTTTTATCCTTGAGCTACTGGCCAGTAGTGGCACTAGCTCTAGGAGTATTAGTCACGTTAACTGACTTGGCTGACAGGCATGATAAAAGCATGAAAAATGTCTGGCGTATTACATATGGCCTCATGCTTATTACTTTCTGTTTTGCTTGGTGGTTTGGTTGGAGTGATGAATATAAGAAAGCTGCGTCGATTTACTCGACACTGCTGTTAATGGTCGCTTTGGTGCTTGGGATATTACTGGGGTTTCTAGTTTTGGATGTGGCGGAGAAGAATTTCAGGTGGACTGGAAAGAATGTTTGGATGTTCACCTTCCTGATAATTTGGTATGTGTCAGTCGTTTCTTCTCTTGGTACGAATGAAGGAAAACGCGATAAGAATGTTCAACAGACACAGCTCAACATTCTTGAGACTAAAGCTGGGGAGAAGCTTCATATGCTTCTTCAAAAAGAAGGTCTTGTTTATGCGGTATTGCTGATGAATGGTAAGTATCCAAAGGTGAAAATGATTGATGTCACAGAAGTCATGTTTATATCTAAAGCCGATCCAAAGCCCGGTAACAAAGTGCAGGAATCTAAGGAATCAAAGCCTTGAAGCATCGGGGTCAAAAGACTAGGGTCAGGT
>JAIOJU010000056.1 GCA_019911765.1 Thiobacillus sp. | reverse complement strand
GGATATACTTGCCAAGGGCCTTTTCAATATCGCGTGCCAACTGGGTCGGGGTCTTTCCGGAAGCCTGGAGGTCTTCGACCAGATTCATGGTCATCTTGCCATCAGGCCGCACCGGGAAGCTGCCGGACACTTCCGGGTTGCGCCAGACAAAAACATTCACCGAGTCGCCCGGGCCAACCAGATAGTTCCAGTTGTAGTCGCCCGTTTGAGCGGGAGCGGGTGGATAAGTCGGCGTGTTGGAGCAGCCTGCCATGGCGGCAACCGCCAACACGACGCTGACGCGCACGATGTGCTTGTTGATCGTAAACATGTCCATCCTCCCTTGTAAGTAATAAATCTGTTGGCATTATGCCAGAGCAGATCAAGAATCCGCCCAATCGACCCAGACTCGCAGCAAGCGGCAGGCCAATCCGTCCAGGCCGGCAAAAGTCTTGATACATAATGAGTTGGCGTCATTTTCGGGACGCGCCTCATGTTGGCGGCCCGTCGACAGTGTCGTAAGCTCATCACCGACCAAGGTATCATGCCGCACATGACAGATTCCGCCATCGACAGCCTCGACACCCTTCGCCAGCGCATCCGCGACTTTGCCCAGGCCCGTGCATGGGAACGCTACCACACCCCCAAGAACCTGGTGATGGCGCTCAGCGTGGAAATGGCCGAGCTGCTGGAGCCTTTTCAGTGGCTGACCGCGGAGCAGAGCCAGCAACTGAATGCCGGACAGCATGAAGCGGTGCGCCAGGAAATAGCCGATGTGCTGATTTACCTGACCCGGCTGGCCGACGTGCTGGGGATAGACCCGCTCGAAGCTGCCGCCGACAAGCTGGCGATCAATGCACGCAAGTACCCGGTCGAGCAGGCATACGGCAATGCCCTCAAATATTCGGCCCATCAAACCAATCAAGGCAGTTCAGATGACTAAACCGTATTTCAAGCACCATGTATTTTTCTGCACCAACGAGCGCGACGACGGCGCCAAGTGCTGCGGCGCATCCGGCGGCCAGCACATGCGCGACTACCTGAAGAAGAAGGTCAAACTGGCCGACCTCAACGGCGAAGGCAAATGCCGCATCAACAGCGCCGGCTGCATGGACCGTTGCGACGAAGGCCCGCTGCTGGTCGTGTACCCAGAAGGGACCTGGTACACCTATGTGGATGAAACGGACATTGACGAGATTTTCGATCTCCATCTCAAACAAGGACGCATCGTCGAGCGTCTGCAACTGAAGTGAAGCAGCCGAGCACGACGGTCCGGGTGAAGCGCTACAAACTCCGCATCCCCGTTCCGGCCGGCAAGCTGGAAACCGTGATCGACGACCCCGAAACCGGTCGCCGCGGGCTGCTGCTGGTCGCGCACCCGCACCCGCTGCACGGCGGCAGCATGGAAAACAAGGTCGTCACCACGCTGGCCAAAGCCGCCAACGAAGCGGGCTGGGTGTCGGTACGCCCCAACTTTCGCGGCGTGGGGATGAGCGACGGCGAGTTCGACGCCGGCGTGGGCGAGACCGACGACCTGCTCGCTGTCGCGCGCTTTGTCGAAGCCAGTTATCCCGGCCTGCCCTGGACCCTGGCCGGCTTTTCCTTCGGCGCATTCGTGCAACACCGCTTGCGCCAGCAACTCGATGCGCAGCGGCTGATCCTGGTTGCGCCAGCGGTCACCATGTATGAATTCGACCCGGTGCCGTCCGATTCCGTGGTCATCTACGGCACGGCCGACGAGCTGATTCCGCCCGCCGCCATTCAATTGTGGGCCGACCAGCAGCACCTTGCGCAAAAGATCATCCCGGATGCAGGCCATTTTTTCCACGGCAAGCTCAAGGAACTGAAACAGGCGTTCATCGAGGCCTGCCCATGCTGAAGGTACAAGGTCTCTGCAAACGCTACGGCGACACCGAAGTCGTGCGCAGCCTCGATCTCGATGTCCGACGCGGGGAATGCTTCGGCTTGCTGGGCCCCAACGGCGCCGGCAAGACCACCACGCTGCGCCTGCTGCTGGGCTTGATCGAGCCGGACTGCGGCAGCATCGAAATTGACGGCATTGCCGTACCGCAGCATGCGCGCGAGGCGCGGATGAAAGTCGGTGTAGTGCCGCAAATGGACAACCTCGACCCGGATTTCAGCGTATGCGAGAACCTGCTCGCCTATGGCCGCTACTTCGGCATGGAGAAATCCGCCATTGCCGCGCGCGTACCGGAGCTGCTCGAGTTTGCCGGCCTCGCCGGCAAGGCGGATGCCCTGATCGCGCAACTGTCGGGCGGCATGAAGCGCCGGCTCACGCTGGCCCGCGCGCTGGTGCACGACCCCGACATCCTGTTCCTCGACGAGCCCACCACCGGACTCGATCCGCAGGCACGCCACCTGATCTGGCAAGGCTTGCGCCGCCTGATCGCGGACGGCAAGACCATCGTGCTGACCACGCATTTCATGGATGAAGCCGAGCGCCTCACCGACCGCCTCGCCATCCTCGATCACGGCCGCATCGTCGCCGAAGGCTCACCGCGTGCATTGATCGAATCCCACATCGAACCCGTCGTGGTCGAAGTATTTGGCGAAGGGCTGGCCGACTGGACACGAAATCACGCGGCCAGCCTGTGCCGACGCTTTGAAACGGTCGGCGAAACCCTGTTCTGTTATCTCGACAACGCCGACACCGTGATCGATGCACTGAAACACGCCCCGACCCTGCGCTATCTGCACCGCCCATCCAGCCTTGAAGACGTTTTTCTCAAACTCACCGGGCGCGACCTCCGTGATTAAACATCTTCGACTTCCCCTGCTGTCATGGCGCTTCATCCCGGTGTGGCACCGCAATTACCAGGTGTGGAAAAAGCTCGCCATCCCCGCCATCCTCGGCAACCTGGCCGACCCGATGCTGTACATGCTCGGCCTCGGATACGGTCTCGGCAGCCTGCTGCCGGACATAGGCGGCATGCCCTACATCACCTTTCTCGCCGCCGGAACGGTGGCCTACAGCACGATGAACGCCGCGACGTTCGAGGTGCTGTATTCGAGCTTTTCGCGCATGCATGTACAGCGTACCTGGGACGCCATCCTCAACGCTCCGCTCACGCTCGACGATGTGATGCTGGGAGAGCTGACCTGGGCGGTGACCAAAAGCCTGCTCTCCGGGCTGGCGATCCTGGCGGTGATCTGGGGGCTGGGATTGTTCGGCAACTTCTGGATGACGCTGTGGATCATCCCCGTGGTCGCGCTGGTCGGGTTCTGCTTTGGCGGGATGGGGCTGGTGATGAACGCGGTGTCGCCCAGCTACGATTTTTTCCTCTATTACTTCACGCTGGTGATCACGCCGATGGTGCTGCTGTGCGGCGTGTTTTTCCCCGTCAGCCAACTCCCGGCGCTGTTGCAGGGCGTGTCGGCCTGGCTGCCTCTCACCCACGCCATCGATCTGGCGCGTCCGCTGGTCGTCGGCAACATGCCGGACAATATTCTGCTGCATGTCACGGCACTGCTGGTTTACGGCAGCCTGGGCTATGTCATTGCGCTGGCGTTCACGCGGCGGCGGCTGTTGCGATAATCAGGCTTCGACGCCCGCCGCCTGCTGGTCGGCGTGATAGCTCGACCGCACCATCGGTCCGCAGGCAGCATGCTTGAAACCCATCGCCAGCGCTTCCTGCTCGAACCGGGCAAAGCGCTCAGGGGTCACGAAGCGCAGCACCGGCAGGTGATGTTGTGAGGGCTGCAGGTACTGGCCCAGCGTCAGCATGTCCACATCGTGCGCGCGCAGATCACGCATCACCTGCAGAATCTCGTCATCTTCCTCGCCCAGGCCGACCATCAGGCCGGATTTGGTGGGGATATCGGGATGACTGGCCTTGAAATCCTTCAACAGCTTCAACGAATGCGCGTAGTCGGCACCGGGACGGGCCGCCTTGTACAAGCGCGGCACGGTTTCCAGGTTGTGGTTCATGATGTCGGGCGGGGCCACGCCGAGCTTTTCCAGCGCCTTGTCGAGCCGGCCGCGAAAATCCGGGGTCAATATCTCAATCCGCGTTGCCGGAGATTGCTCGCGCACGGCGGCGATGCACTGCGCAAAATGCCCGGCTCCGCCATCGCGCAAATCATCGCGGTCGACGCTGGTAATCACCACGTATTTCAGCGCCATCAGCGCAATGGTCTCGGCCAGATGGCGCGGCTCATCGACATCAGGCGGCAGCGGCGTGCCATGACCGACATCGCAGAACGGGCAGCGCCGTGTGCACAGGTCGCCAAGGATCATGAAGGTCGCTGTGCCATGGCCGAAGCATTCGCCCAGATTCGGGCACGACGCCTCTTCGCACACGGTGTGCAGCCTGGCCTCGCGCAGAATGCCTTTCAGCCGCCCGACGTTCGGCATGTTGGGAGACTTGGCGCGGATCCACGATGGCAGGCGCATACGCGGCTGCGGCACGATCTTGATCGGGATGCGCGCAGTTTTTGCCGCGCCCTTGTGCTGGATGGGGTCTGCCATAATCGATTGGGGGACTACGTTGGGGGAGTCAAGCTTGGGATTTTAGCCTATGCGATTCCCAACCCCGACCCTTTTGGCTGTGTGGGGGGGCTCAGCCACTGTGCCGCCAAACTGAGCGTGGAGTGGATGCAGGAGCCAGCCTTCAAACCCTGGCTGTAGTGCGTTCGACGGGTAGCCAGTCTTAATCAGCCATAAATCGCATGCTCCAGCCTCTGCACCAGCGCCTGTCCTAACGCCGGAGATGATTCACGCACACCACGGTCACGGCATTGCGTCACCGCCATCCCAGCGTAGCCGCACGGGTTGATGGCCGCAAACGGACTGAGGTCCATGTCCACGTTCAGGGCCAGTCCGTGATAGGTGCAGCCGTGTTTGACGCGCAAGCCCAGCGCGGCGATTTTCGCGCCATCGACATACACGCCGGGCGCACCAGGCTGTCTTGCGGCATTGATGCCGTGCGCGGCCAGCAGATCGATCACCGCCTGCTCCATGCGCGTGACCAGCTCGCGGATGCCGTAGCCGCGCCGCCGCAAATCAACCAGCACATAGACCACCACCTGCCCGGGGCCGTGATAGGTGATTTGCCCGCCGCGGTCGATCGGGACAACCGGAATATCGGTGGCCGCGATCAGGTGTTCGGGCTTGCCCGCCTGGCCCTGGGTGAATACCGGGGGGTGTTCCAGCAGCCAGAGTTCATCCGGCATGTCAGCGGTACGCTGTGCGGTGAAGGCCTGCATCGCCCGCCAGGTCGGTTCGTACTCGACCCGCCCCAGCCGACGCACGCAAGGTTCAGAACCCTCGCGCACCCCGCCTTGCATCTTGCAGCTTGAATCTTGCAACTGACTTTTCACAGCGCCATCTTCACCCAGGGGTGGGCGGTGATTTCACGATACAGCGCATCCAGCTGGGCTTTTGAGGTGGCGCGCACGGTGCACGTGACGGAAAGGTAGTTGCCGCTGCTGGAGGCGCGCATCTCCACGGTTTCGGCCCTGAAATCGGGCGCATGACGCAACACCAGGTCCACCATGGTTTGCGTGAAATCATCGCGGCGCTCACCCATGATCTTGATGGGAAAGTCGGTGGGAAATTTCAGGAGGGTGTCTTCTTCGCTCATGCCCGCATGACCTGTTTCTTGAATATTTGATACAACGCATCCATCCGTTGTGCCAGCGGGCCCGGCACGCCTGCGCCCACTGCGACGCCATCGAGTTTGACGATGGCCATGATTTCCTTGGTGGACGAAGTCATCCACAACTCGTCGGCGCTGCGCACCTCGGCTTCGCTGATCGGCCGCACCTGATGAGGGACGCCGTGGGCGGCGGCCAGTTCCAGCACCACATCGTAGGTCACCCCGGTCAACATCAGGTTAGACGGCGGCGGCGCCAGCAGCACGCTGTCCTTCACCACGAAAATATTGCTCGCCGTGCCTTCGGTCAACCAGCCGTCGCGCAGCATGACGGTCTCGGCACACCCGGCATCCACCGCCTGCTGTCGCAGCAGAATATTCGGCAGCAAGGCTATCGATTTGATGTTGCAGCGCAGCCAGCGGTTGTCGACTGCCGTCACGGCGCACACCCCGCTTGCCTTCAATTCAGCCGGGGCGGTGGCCAATGGCTGCGCCATCATAAAAACCGTGGGCGATACCTCTTGGGGGAAAGGGTGGTCGCGAGGCGCCACGCCCCGGGTGACCTGAATGTAAATCGACAGATCAGGCGCATCCTGCAAGGCGACCAGCTGCATGACCAGGCCGCGCCAGGTTTGCACATCGTGTGGATTGGCCAGACGGATGCCATCCAGACTGGCTTGCAAGCGGCTCAGGTGATGGTCAAGGCGAAACGGCTGCCCCGAATACACCGGTACCAGTTCATAGACGCCATCGCCAAACACGAAACCCCGGTCGAGCACCGGCACTTTCGCCTCGGCCAGCGGCATGAACTCGCCGTTCAGGTATACGCTCATCGTGCGAAGAAGAGGCGGATCGAATCCCAGCCGCGTCCGAGGATGCCTGCGACACTGACATCATGCAGCGCGACCAGCGGGTAGTCGCCCAGCAACTTGCCATCAAGCGTCAGTCGCAGGGTGCCCATGCGGCTGCCTCTGCTGACCGGTGCGACGACAGGGCGCCGGGTGATCACTTCTGCCTTGACACGACTGGAGGCCCCGCGTGGTACCAGCAGGTAAAAATCCTGCATGAACCCCATGCTGACCGTGGAACGCGCACCCCGATAAAGATCCACGGTCTTGACCGGTTGCTGTGCGCGGTAAAGCTTGACGCTGTCGAAATTCTCGAAGCCGTAGTTGAGCAATTTCAGGCCTTCCTGGGTACGCTGCGCATCCGATCGCGCACCCAGCACCACGGCTATCCGGCGCTGCCCGCCGCGCTTTGCCGATGCCACCATGCAATATCCGGCCTGGACGGTCCGTCCGACTTTCAGCCCGGTTACCGTGCTGTCACGCCATAACAGCCGATTGTCGTTGTAGTGCGTCAACCCCTTGATGGCGAGTTCTTTCTGGCTGAAAAAGCCCAGGCGATCCGGAAAGTCGCGCACCAGCGCACGCCCGAGCAGGGCGAGATCGCGCGCGCTCGACGCATGACCGGGTTCGGTCAGCCCGGTTGCATTCATGAAATGGGTTTTACTCATGCCAAGCCGCCTGGCTTCACGGTTCATGCGCTCGACAAAAGCGGCCTCGCTGCCGCTGGCCGTCATCACCAGGGTAAGCGTGGCATCGCTGGCCGACTGCACCAGCATGGCTTGCAACAGGGTATCGATGCTTACTTTATCGCCTGCCTTGAGAAAGATGCGCGCGCCATCGGCCTGCGTCGCGGCTTCCGGCACGGTCACCGTCTCGCCCAGGCTCAACTTGTTTTTGTGGATATCACCGAGCAACACATATGCTGTCATCAACTGGGTCAGGGAAGCCGGCGCCAGCGGCAGATCCGCCTGATGCGCAGCCAGTTCACGGCCACTGGCCTGGTCGATCAACACCCATGCGCGCGATGCGATTCCGCCGGGTTCGGCCCACGCCGAGGCCGACAGCAAACACAGCAACCCAACCCACCATACTTTCATATTCAATCTCTTCATCAATCGCGCTTGACCATGACCGCATTCAGGTCAAGACGTTCCCGTAACCGCACACGGTCGGCCCTGGCCTCGTCATCATTGAAATACGGCCCGAGTTGCACGCGATGCAGCATGCCGCTGAGCACGATCCGGGTGCGGCCGGCATCCACCTCGAGTTCGCGAATCAGGCGCCCTAGCAATTGTTGGGCGTTGTCCTGCTGCGAAAATGCGCCGACCTGAAGATAAATCCCGTTCTGCAATGCCTCTCCCTGCGTATCGTAGGCGTCGGGGTCGATGCTTTCCACCCGCACCCGCGCGCTCCCCTTTCCCAGGTAACCCAGCTTGTGCGCGGCGGTATACGACAAATCGATGATACGGCTGCTATGAAAGGGCCCGCGATCATTGATGCGCACCACCACGCTCTTGCCATTGGCAAGCGATGTGACCCGCGCATAACTGGGGATCGGCAGGGTCGGATGGGCGGCGGTCATGGCGTACATGTCGTACAGTTCCCCCGACGCGGTTTTCTTGCCGTGAAAGCGGCGGCCATACCAGGAAGCCAGCCCTTCTTCGCTCGTGGCGCGGCGCTCGGTCTGGGGCGTATAGGGTTTGCCCAGCGCAACGTAGCTACGATTGGCGAAGCGATGGAGCGGTTCGGCGCGGGGCACCGCATCCGGGATCGAGTCCAGATTGGCCGGCGGGTTGGCCTCGGGACCATCATCCAGGTAATAGCCGCCGCCCCTGGTTTGCGCAGCCGGCGGCAACTTCTTGGGAGGGGCGCTGCTGCAGCCTCCCAAAGCCAGTGCCGCGGCCATGACCAGAACTGAAATCGTTTTCATCATCGCATTTTACGCCTCAGGTTTTATTGAGCTGACGATGCGATGCCACGCTCATCAGGATACCCACGCCCAGCAACAGGGTGATGAGTGCGGTTCCTCCATAGCTCATCAGCGGCAGCGGTACGCCCACCACCGGCAGAATGCCCGACACCATCCCCATGTTGACGAACACATAGGTGAACAGGTTCAGGCTCAGCGTGGCGGCCATCAATCGCCCAAACAAGGTGGGCGCACGTGCGGCGATGATGAGCCCGCGCGCAACGATGGCCAGATACAGGCCCACCAGAATAATTGCGCCGGCATAACCGAACTCTTCGCCAAATACAGCGTAAATAAAATCGGTGGTCCGCTCGGGAATGAAATCGAGCTGGTTCTGGGTGCCCTGCATCCAGCCCTTGCCAAACAATCCGCCCGAGCCGATCGCGATGGTCGACTGAATGATGTGATAGCCATCCCCCAGCGGATCGGCCGTGGGGTCGAGCAGCGTCAGTACGCGGCGATGCTGGTAGTCGTGCATCATGCCCCACACCACGGGCAGACTTGCCGCGCCCAGCGTGGCGCCGCCAAAAATCGCCTTCCATGGCAAGCCGGCGAAAAACAGCAGGTAAAAGCCCGAGGCGCCCAGCATCAAGGCCGTGCCCAGATCGGGCTGGCGCAGCGTGAGCAGAAAAGGAACCAGCAGCAGCAAACCGCCTATTGAATAATGCTTGGCACGCAATATCGCTTCGTTGCGCTGAAAGTACCAGGCCAGCATCAGCGGCAGCGCCAGCTTCAGCAGTTCCGACGGCTGAAACGCCATGAAGCCCAGATTCAGCCAGCGCCGCGAGCCATTGCGAATTTCACCGAACAGGGCCACGCCTATCAGCAACACCACCCCGGCCGCATACAACGGCGGGCCGACCTTGGACAAAATATGCGGCGGCACATTGGCCATCACCACCATGACCGACAACGCAAGCCCGATATTGATCAGATGACCCGTGATGCGCGCAGGGCTTTGTCCCGATGCGCTCGCCACCACCGCCAGACTGATGCCCAGCACCGCCAGCACCAGCAACAACAATATGCCGTCCAGATGGCTCAGGCGGCGCACGATCCAGTGGCTAGTCCGCGGCGGCATCGTTCGCCTCCAGGTTCATGCTGCCAGGCCGTTTCCCGGTCAGGTAGAAATCAAACACGGCACGCGCAATCGGCGCCGCCGTCCCGCCGCCATGCCCGCCGTTTTCAACCATCACGGCGATCGCAATGGTCGGGTTTTCGGCGGGCGCATAGGCAATAAACAAGGCGTGATCCTGAAGTTTCCGCGCCAGTCGTTTGGCGTCATATTTGGCCCCCTGCTTGATCCCCACCACTTGCGCGGTGCCGGTTTTGCCGGCGATGGTATAGGCCGCGCCTGCGGCGGCTGCCGCTGCCGTGCCGCCCGGACGCATCACGTCCATCATGCCTGCGCGCACCACATCAAGATGGGCGGGGTTGATCGGCACCTGCGCGTGGGTTACGGGTGGCCGGGGCTGCCAGGCGTGGCTGAGCGGATCGCGCACCGCTTGCACCAGACGTGGCTCGATCCGCTTGCCGCCGTTGGCAAGCATGGCCGTGGCGGTCACCAGTTGCAGCGGCGTGGTCAGGTGATAGCCCTGCCCGATTCCTGCAATTACCGTCTCGCCGGGGTACCAGACTTTATTCCAGCGCCGCTGCTTCCATTCCCGCGAGGGCAACAAACCGGATGACTCTCCATCCAGGTCTATGCCGCTTTTTTCACCCAACCCGAATTTCGCCAGATAATCGTGCATCCGGTCGATCCCCATATCCACGGCCAGTCGATAAAAATAGGTGTCACAGGACTGTGTGATGGCCCGGCGCAGATCGACCACGCCATGCCCCCCTGCTTTCCAGTCGCGAAACTGGTGACGGCTGTTGGGCAGGCTGTAATACCCAGGATCAACGATGCTGTCCGAGGGTTTGCGCAACCCCAGTTCCAGACCGGCCAGCGCCATCAAGGGCTTGATGGTCGATCCCGGCGGATAGATGCCGCGCAGCACGCGATTCACCATCGGACGGTCAGGCGACTCATTCAGTTCCTTCCAGGTTTCCGGATCGATGCCGTCGATGAACAGGTTGGGGTCGAAGCCCGGCTTGCTTACCAGCGCCAGCACCCCGCCGGTATTCGGGTCCAGCGCCACCAACCCGCCCAGATAATCGCCAAACGCATGCTCGGCCACGGCCTGCAGTTCCAGGTCCAGAAACAGGCGCAGATCCTTGCCCGGCACCGGCGGTATGCGCGACAACATGCGCACCGCGCGGCCGCTGGAGTCGGTCTCCATCTGATCGAAACCGGTGCGGCCATGCAGCAGCGCCTCGTAGCTCTGTTCCAGCCCGGTCTTGCCGATGTGGGCGCTGCCCCGGTAGTTCTGCTCGCGCCCGTTCTCGCGCAACCGCTTCAGGTCGCGGTCGTTGATGCGGCCGATAAAGCCGACCACATGCGCCATGCCCGGCCCGGCCTGGTAATTGCGGAACAACCGCGCTTTGACCTCCACGCCAGGCAAGCGGTAGCGGTTGGCCGCGAGCACCGCGACTTCCTCGTCGCTCAGCTTGCTCTTCAGCGGTACCGTTTCGAACTCATGCGACTCGCTCAACAAGCGGCGGAAACGCCGCAACTGTCCTGGCGTGATTTCGATCAGCTTGCCCAGTTCGACCAGCGTTTTTTCCAGGCTCGCCATCTCGGCGCGCGTGATTTCCAGCGTATACGCCGAGTAGTTTTCGGCAAGAATCCGGTCCTTGCGATCAAGAATCAGGCCGCGGTTGGGTGCAGTTGGGACCAGCGAAATCCGGTTATTCTCGGCACGCTGGATGTAATGATCATGCTGCACGATTTGCAGATAGAAGGCGCGTGCCAGCAGCGCCGTTGCCAGCAACCCGACCATGATCGCACCAATTTTCAGGCGCCCATGAAAACGCGCCAGTTCACGATCCAGATTCTTGAGCGGAGTCGACAGCCTCATGCCCGATCCTGCATGCCCTTGCCATGCAATAGACGCAGGAATCCAGCGATGCCGTACCACAACACCGTGCTGCTCAACACCGGCAGCAGCATGGCCAGGCCCGCTGGCGGATTCACCGCCAGCCAGCCAATCAGCAGCGCAATCAACTGCACCGACAACAGGACTGGAAAGAGTTGCATGGCCTGACGTGACGGATCGAATTGCAGCAGGCGCAAACGCAGGTACAGCACCAGGTATCCGCCCACCACGTAGGCAATGGCATGCTGACCGAACACCGCACCATCCTGAAAATCAGCCAGCAGTCCGAGAAAAAAGGCGGTGCCGAATCCAAGGCGCTCGGGCTGATGCAAGGTCCAGAACAACAGGATCACCAGGACAAAATCAGGCCGGACAGCCAGCATCCAGCCCGACCAGGGCAACTGCTCCAGCAGCACGGCCAGCGTCAGCGTTCCCAGAATGCGGCGCCAGTTGCCAACTGCATGCGGAGGGGGTGTCATGGCTTGGTCACCTGCGGTTCGGCCACCACCACCAGCACCGCGCGGGAACGATCAAGACCCGCCATCGGCAGGCATTCCACACGGAGATAGGGATTGGCCTGGGAACGTGAAACCCGGTTTACGCGCGCCACCGGAATCCCGGCCGGGTACACCCGGTCAATACCTGAAGTCAGCAGGCGGTCGCCCGGCCGGATATCTGTCTGTGCCGGCATGTAGCGCAACACCAGTCGACCCTGTCCACTCCCGGCTGCCAGCCCGCGCTGGCCCGTGCGCTCGACGAATACCGGCGTCAGTTGCTCGGGGCTGCTCACCAGCGTCACCTCGCTCGAGCCCGGATACACACGGTGCACCTGGCCTACCAGCCCACGTGCATCGACCACCGGCAGGCCGCTACGCAAACCTGCCGTAGCCCCCTGATCCAGGGTAATCCGCTGCGCAAACCAGTCATGTCCACGATATAAAAGCGCTGCACGAACGGTCCGCTGCCCGGGTCGCGCCTGCAACTGCAACAAGGCACGCAATTCGGCATTTTCGCGGGTCAATTCTTTTGCGGTATTAACGCCGACCGCGAGACGTGCGCGCTCGGCCAGAAGCGCATCGCGCTCCTTCTGCAACTGGCGGTGACGGGTAAAGAAGCCACTCAACTCGGTAGCCACATCACCTGGTGCGCGCAACACCTGCCGCACCGGCTGCAGCAGCAGCGAAAACCCGCTGCGCAAGCCATCCAGGGCATGGAAACGCACGTCGACCACCACGCAGGACACACCGATCAGCAGCCAGATCAGCAGGCGGGCTGTCGGTCCCAGCCGACGGGCGAACATGAGCTGACCGGGTGTCGGCATCGATTACTCCCGGGAACGGCGCACGACCACGCTCACTCGTTGGTGAACACCGTTGCCAGCTTGTCCATGTTTTCCAGCGCCATGCCGGAACCACGCACCACACAGGTCAGCGGATCGTCGGCAACAATCACCGGCAAACCGGTTTCTTCCATCAGCAGGCGGTCCAGGTCGCGCAGCAACGCACCGCCGCCGGTCAGCACCATGCCTTTTTCAGCGATGTCCGAACCCAGTTCAGGCGGGGTCTGTTCCAGCGCCTGTTTCACCGCGCTGACGATTGCGTTCAGGGGCTCGGTCAGCGCTTCCAGAATCTCGTTGCTGGATACATTGAAGCTACGTGGCACGCCTTCGGCAAGACTGCGGCCCTTCACCTCCATTTCCAGCACTTCCGCGCCGGGGAAAGCCGATCCCATGTGTTTCTTGATGCGTTCCGCGGTCGCCTCGCCGATCAGCATGCCGTAATTGCGACGGATGTAATTGATGATGGCATCGTCCATGCGGTCGCCGCCAACCCTGACCGAATTGGCATACACCACACCACCGAGCGAGATCACGCCCACTTCGGTGGTGCCGCCGCCGATGTCGACCACCATCGAGCCGGAGGCCTCGGCCACCGGCAAGCCGGCGCCGATCGCTGCCGCCATAGGCTCCTCGATCAGATACACCTGGCGCGCACCGGCCCCGATAGCCGACTCGCGGATCGCGCGGCGTTCCACCTGGGTCGAGCCGCACGGCACGCAGATGATGATGCGCGGACTGGGACGGAACATCTGCGTATCGTGCACTTTCTTGATGAAGTACTTGAGCATCTGCTCGGTGACGGTGAAATCGGCAATCACGCCGTCCTTCATCGGCCGGATCGCCTGCAGGTTGCCTGGCGTGCGGCCCAGCATCTGCTTGGCTTCCACACCTACCGCCTGCACCGTGCGCTTGCCACCCTGCGTCGCATCGGTGCGGATCGACACCACCGATGGCTCGTCCAGCACGATGCCTCGATCACGCACGTAAATCAGCGTGTTGGCCGTGCCGAGGTCGATCGCAAGATCGGTGGAAAAATAGCTGGTCAAGAACTTGAACATGGTGGCATCGGCGCCCGCATCAGGCGGGCGAAAGGGCAGAAAAAACAAGGGGGCTATGATACCCTAACGGGCTTCGTTCCCGTAAGTCATCAGGTGTTTTATGTCCCTTTCCCCGGACGACGTCAAGCGCATCGCCCGCCTTGCGCGCATCGAAATCGACGATGCGCAGGCACGGGCCACGCAAGGCCAGCTCAATACCATTTTTGATCTCATCGCCACCATGCAGGCAGTGGACACCAGCGGCATCGCGCCGATGGCCCACGCACAGGAAGTCACCCAACGCCTGCGTGCCGACATCGTGACTGAAACCGACCGTCACGCTGCCTTTCAGGCTGTCGCACCCGCGGTCGAAAACGACCTGTACCTCGTCCCCAAAGTCATCGAATAAGCCATCATGTCCGACGCCAGCCTTTCCGCGCTCGCTGCGCAGCTCGCCGCCAAACAGGTGTCGAGCCGCGAACTCGCCCAGCAGTATCTCGACCGTATCGCCACGCTGAATCCGTCGATCAACGCCTTCATCACGCTGGATGCTGACAAGACGCTGGCAGAAGCCGCTGTCGCCGATGCGCTCATCGCCGCCGGCAAGGCCGGCCCGCTGACCGGCGTGCCGATCGCGCACAAGGACATTTTCTGCACCGACGGCTGGCTCACCACCTGCGGCTCGAAGATGCTGCACAACTTTGTCGCCCCCTACGACGCGCACGTGATCCAGCGCTTCAAGGCGGCCGGCATGCCGTCTCTGGGAAAGACCAACATGGACGAATTCGCCATGGGTTCGTCCAACGAGACCAGTTATTTCGGCGCGGTGAAGAACCCCTGGAATACCGCCTATGTTCCTGGCGGCTCGTCCGGCGGCGCCGCCGCCTGCGTGGCGGCGCGCATGGCGCCGGCCGCCACCGGTACCGATACCGGCGGTTCGATCCGCCAGCCCGCCGCGCTGTGCGGCATCACCGGCCTCAAGCCGACGTATGGCCTGGTGTCGCGTTTCGGCATGATCGCATTCGCCTCCAGTCTCGACCAGGCCGGACCAATGGCGCCCTCGGCCGAGGACTGTGCGCTGCTGCTCAACGTCATGACCGGCTTCGACCCCAACGATTCGACCAGCCTGGAGCGCGACAAGGAAGACTACACGCGCGACCTCGAGCAGCCTTTGAGCGGCCTGCGCGTCGGCTTGCCGCGTGAGTTCTTCGCCGAAGGGCTGAACAACGAAGTCGCCGCCGCGGTGGATGCAGCGGTCGCCGAACTGAAAAAGCTCGGCGCGACGACGGTCGAGATTTCGCTTGCCAATTCGAAGCTGGCGATCCCGGTCTACTACGTGCTGGCGCCGGCCGAAGCCTCGTCCAACCTGTCGCGCTTCGACGGCGTGCGCTACGGTTACCGCGCCCCGGAATACACCAACCTCGACGACATGTACTGCAAGACCCGCGCCCAGGGCTTCGGTGTCGAAGTGAAGCGCCGCATCATGATCGGTGCCTATGTATTGAGCCACGGCTATTACGATGCCTATTACCTGCAGGCGCAGAAGATCCGCCGCCTGATCGCCGATGATTTCAGCGCAGCCTTCAAGACCTGCGATGTCATCCTCGGCCCCACCGCCCCCGGCACCGCGTTTGCCCTCGGCGAAAAATCCGACGATCCGGTGGAGATGTACCTGAACGACCTCTACACCATCCCCGCCAACCTCGCCGGCCTGCCCGGCATGTCGCTGCCGTGCGGATTCGACGCCAAGGGACTGCCGATCGGCCTGCAGCTCGTCGGCAACTATTTCAGCGAGGCGAAGATGCTCAACGTCGCGCATCAGTTCCAGCGCGCCACCGACTGGCACAAGCGGCTGCCGCCGCTCGGCGAGGCGTCAGGCGAGAGGCGTTAGGCGATGATCACCTTGCTCTGCACCTTTCTCCTCACCCCTCACCCCTCACCCCTTACGAGGTTCTGTTTATGAAGTGGGAGACCGTTATCGGACTGGAAGTCCATACCCAGCTCGCCACCCGATCGAAGATCTTCTCGGGCAGCAGCACCGCCTTCGGCGCATCGCCCAACACCCAGGCGAGCGCGGTCGACATCGCTTTGCCCGGCGTGCTGCCGGTGCTGAACAAGGGCGCCGTCGAATGCGCGATCAAGTTTGGCCTGGCCATCGGTGCGACGCTCAACCGCATCAACATCTTCGACCGCAAAAACTACTTCTACCCCGACCTGCCCAAGGGCTACCAGATCAGCCAGCTGGCCAAACCCATCGTCGAGGGCGGCGCGCTGAAGATTCAAGTCGGAGACAGCGAGCGCACCATCAACCTCACCCGCGCCCACATGGAAGAGGACGCCGGCAAGTCGCTGCACGAGGATTTCCACGGCATGACCGGCATCGACCTCAACCGCGCCGGCACGCCGCTGCTGGAGATCGTCTCCGAACCGGAGATGCGTTCCAGCGCCGAGGCCGTCGCCTACGCCCGCGCGCTGCACACGCTGGTGACCTGGATCGGCATCTGCGACGGCAACATGCAGGAAGGCAGTTTCCGCGTCGACGCCAACGTGTCGGTGCGCCCGGTCGGCCAGGCCGAGTTCGGCACCCGCCGCGAGATCAAGAACCTTAACTCGTTCAAATTCCTGCAGCAGGCGATCGATTACGAAGTGCGCTGGCAGATCGAAACGCTGGAAGACGGCGGCCGCATCGAGCAGGCCACCGTGCTGTTCGACCCCGACACCGGCGAGACGCGCATGATGCGCAGCAAGGAAGACGCGCACGACTACCGCTACTTCCCCGACCCCGACCTGCTGCCGGTGAAGCTGGACGAGGACTGGATCGAGGCGGTGCGCGCCGCGCTGCCCGAATTGCCCGCCGCGATGCAGGCACGCTTCCAGGCCGACTACGGCGTGTCGGCCTACGATGCCGGGGTGCTGACCGGCTCGCGCGCGCTCGCCGATTACTTCGAAGCAGCGGCAAAAACCTGCGGCCAGGGCAAGCTGGCCGCCAACTGGGTGATGGGCGAACTCTCCGCCACCCTGAACAAGGCCGAACTCGACATCACGCAGAGCCCGGTCTCCGCCGTGCAACTCGGCGCACTGGTCGCCCGCATCCACGACGGCACGCTCTCCGGCAAACTTGCCAAGCAGGTGTTC
>JAIOJU010000055.1 GCA_019911765.1 Thiobacillus sp. | reverse complement strand
GTTCAGGCTGAAACACATAGCGCCCATGTGATTCGATCGGTGTGCCGTTATCGGCATCGACATCAAAGGTGGCGCCATAGCCAATTTCGGAGAGCAGATTTTTCTCGAAACGTCGCAGAATGCGCTCGTAATCGGTATTACAGGCCTCGCCTGCCAACTGCTCCAGCGTGGCAATGAAACGGTCGTACAGCACCTCGTGCGCATCGCCGCGTGCAAGAAGTCGCAACATCAGTTCGTTGAGATAAAACCCGCACATCAGCGCACGCCCCTGTGGCGCCGCCAGCCCACCCTGCCATTCGGCGGCATGCAGGGTTTTCAGTTCGGATTTGCCGAACCAGGACAGCAGCAGCGGGGTAAACGGCTGCATCAGCCCGCGCAGCGCCGAAGTGGGGCGGCGCGCACCGCGCGCGATCAGGGCCACCCGGCCATGGCTGCGGGTGAAGACCTCCGCCACCACGCTGGTTTCCTTGAACGGATAGGTGTGGAGAATGAAGCCGGGCTCGTTGTTGATGCGGGCGTCAGTCGACATTGAATGTGGGTAAAAACTTGTATCCGCGAAGGGCGCGAAGGAACACGAAGAAAATAGGACGGGTTTATTGATTTTAGGGTTTCTTCGCGCGTCTTCGCGTCCTTCGCGGAAAAGAAATCCTTAATCCAGACCCAGCGACTTCAGCATGCGCACGTCATCTGCCCAGCCGCCCTTGACCTTGACCCAGACTTCCAGATACACCTTGCTGTCGAACGCATGCTCCATGTCGAGCCGCGCCTGGGTGGAGATGGTCTTGAGCTTCTCGCCGCCTTTGCCGATGAGGATGGCTTTATGCCCTTCACGGTCGACCAGGATGGTGGCAAAAATACGCCGCAGATTGCCCACTTCCTCGAACTTGTCGATCTGTACCGCCACCCCGTAGGGGATCTCCTCGCCACTCAGACGGAATACTTTTTCGCGTATGAGCTCGGCCGCCAGCTGGCGTTCGGTCTGGTCGGTCACGTCATCCTCGCCAAACAAGGGTGCATTTTCCGGCAGGTGGGCCTGCAGCACTTTCAGCAGTTCGTCGAGGTTGTTGCTTTGCTTGGCCGACACCGGAACAATCTCAGTGAAGGCATGCGCTGCGGATGCCTCCTGCAGATACGCCATCAGCGCGCCACGGTCCTTGATGAAATCGATCTTGTTCACCACCAGAATCAGCGGGCGATCCTTGGGCAGCAATTCCATCACCTGGCGATCTTCGTTCGTCAGTCGCCCCGCTTCCACCAGCATCATCACCACGTCTGTGTCCGACAAGGTTTCACGCACGCGCTTGTTCATGGTGCGGTTCATCGTGTTGGTGTGACGCGTCTGGAAACCCGGCGTGTCAACAAAGACAAACTGCGCTTCATCGGTGGTATGCACCCCCATCACACGGTGACGCGTGGTTTGTGCCTTGCGTGAGGTGATGCTGATTTTTTGCCCGACGATGCGGTTCAGCAAGGTGGACTTGCCGACGTTCGGCCGTCCGACAATCGCGACAAGGCCGCATTTATATTCACTCATGTTTGCAGCCTGTTCACTTTTGTAATTCGCCACACGCCTGGCGGGCAGCTTCCTGTTCCGCCGCGCGGCGGCTCTTGCCTTCGCCACGCGTACTGAGCGACGGTCGGGTCAATACGCATTCGACAATAAAACTTTGATCGTGCGCTTCACCCTGGGTGTCGATCAAACGGTACTCGGGCAAGGGCAGGCGGCGCGACTGCAGCAACTCCTGCAACTGCGTCTTGGCGTCCTTGCCCGAAGCCTTGGGGTCGATCCTGGCCACCAGCGGATCGAACAGACCGCGTACCACGCGCTGTGCCTCATTGAATCCGGCATCCAGAAAAATCGCCCCGAACAGGGATTCGAGTGCATCAGCCAGGATGGAGGGGCGGCGGAAGCCGCCGCTCTTGAGCTCGCCTTCCCCCAGACGCAGGACCTCGCCCAGCTTCAGCATAACGGCGATGTCAGCCAGCGTTTCCTGGCGTACCAGGTTGGCGCGCAAACGCGACAGGCTGCCCTCGGGCAAGTCAGGAAAGGCGTCAAAGAGCGCCCGTGCAACCGAGCAGTTCAACACCGAGTCGCCCAGAAACTCGAGACGTTCATTGTTAAGCGAACTGTAGCTGCGGTGCGTCAGCGCCTGTTCCAGCAGATCGGAACGGATGAAGGTATAACCCAGCGCCTGCTGCAGGCGCTGGTTCAACAGGGGATTATTCAATCTGGGCGGCTGTGGCGTTAGGGTCGGAACTGGCGCTGAAGTCCACCACGATACTGACATTGCCGACGAGCTTGGAACGGAACACATAGTCAGCGGAAACGACCAGGCCACCATTGCGCCGGTCGATGGTGAGGTCTTCCGGCTTGACTACCGTGACGTAGCTGACGCCCGCCCGTTTCATGAAGTCGTTGCGAATCTCCGCATTGCTCTTGGACTTGAGTCCGGACTCCTGCCCCATCGTGTTCAGTATCTTCTTGACCGAGAAAAACTCGATGTAGGCGGGCACCAGTTTCATCGCCAGCATGGCCACGAATATCAGCATCACGGCAACGAAAAGGAAACCCAGCATGGTCAAGCCACGTTGTTGCGATTTCATGGAACGTAAATGATGCATGGTGTCTCCCTATCGAATGGTGGTGCCAATGCGGCCAAACTCGTCAAAATTCATCCAGATGAAAAATGCCTTGCCGACGATGTTCCTGTCCGGCACAAAGCCCCAGTAACGACTGTCATTGCTGGCGTCGCGGTTGTCACCCATCATGAAATACTGACCCGCCGGCACCTTGCAGACAAAACCTTCGCCATCGGCATTGTAGGAGCAGTTTTCGCGATAGGGGAAGTCCATCACCTGCGGCGGAAAAACCGGAGGCTTGCCTGGCTCGGTCATCATGGTGTGGCCGGTACCGTTCAGATGCTCGTCGTACACCATGGCGGTAATGTAGTTCAGTCCGTTGCCGACATAACTGTAGGTGCCGGTATTGGCACTGGGCACAGGTTTGCCGTTGATGCTGAGCTGCTTGTCGCGATACTCGACCACGTCGCCCGGAATGCCTATCACGCGCTTGATATAGTCAAGGCCGGGGTCGTTCGGGTAACGGAACACCATGACATCGCCCCGCTCGGGGTTGTTCATCTCGACCACTTTCTTGTTGATCACCGGCAAACGGATGCCATAGGTATATTTGTTGACCAGGATAAAGTCGCCGATCAGCAGCGTCGGCATCATCGAACCGGACGGAATCTTGAACGGCTCGACCAGGAACGAACGCAAGCCGAACACCACCAGGATGACCGGGAAGAAGCTCTTGGCATATTCGACCAGCATCGGCTCACTGGCGTCCTTGTCGCGACCACGTTTGAGCACCAGGGCATCAAGCAGCCAGATGCCACCGGTGATGGCAAGCGCAACAAAAAGAATCAGGGCGAAGTTCATGTATGTTTATCCGCGTGTTATTTATCCGAGACCTGGAGAATCGCAAGAAAGGCTTCCTGCGGGATTTCAACGTTGCCGACCTGCTTCATGCGGCGCTTGCCGGCCTTCTGCTTTTCCAGCAGCTTTTTCTTGCGCGTGATGTCGCCGCCGTAGCATTTTGCCAGCACGTTCTTGCGCAGAGCCTTGACGTTTTCACGCGCGATGATGTTGGCGCCAATGGCCGCCTGCACGGCCACATCGAACATCTGGCGCGGGATCAGTTCACGCATTTTCGACGCCAGCTCGCGTCCGCGATAGACGCTGGTGGCACGGTGCACGATCAGCGACAGCGCATCGACCTTTTCGTTGTTGACCAGGATATCGAGCTTGACCAGATCGCCCGCGCGGTATTCCTTGAATTCGTAATCAAGCGAAGCATAGCCGCGGCTGGTTGATTTCAGCTTGTCGAAGAAGTCCATCACCACTTCGTTCATCGGCAGGTCGTAGACCAGCATGACCTGCCTGCCGTGATACTGCATGTTCACCTGCATGCCGCGCTTCTGGTTGCACAGGGTGATCACGTTGCCGACGTATTCCTCGGGAACGAAAATCGTCGCGGTGATGATCGGCTCGCGGATTTCCTCGATTTTCGACAGCTCCGGCAGCTTGAACGGGTTTTCGACATTGACCATCGAGCCGTCCTTCATCAACACTTCATACACCACCGTGGGGGCGGTGGTGATGAGGTCCATGTTGTATTCGCGTTCCAGCCGCTCCTGCACGATGTCCATGTGCAGCAGGCCGAGGAAGCCGCAGCGGAAACCGAATCCCAATGCCTGGGATACTTCGGGCTCGAACTGCAGCGCCGCATCATTCAGTTGCAGCTTGGTCAGCGCGTCCCGCAACGCCTCGAAGTCGTGCGACTCGACCGGATACAGGCCGGCAAACACCTGCGACTGAACTTTCTTGAAGCCAGGCAGGGGCTCGCTTGCAGGCCGATCAAGCAGGGTAATGGTGTCGCCCACCTGGGCCGCCTTGAGTTCCTTGATGCCGGCAATCACAAAGCCGACGTCGCCTGCCGCAAGCTGCGGCCGGTCGACCGACTTGGGGGTGAACACGCCGACATGTTCGGTCAGGTGCTGTGCGCCGCTCGCCATGAAACGGATCTTGTCCTTGGGCTTCAACATGCCATCGACCACCCGCACCAGCATCACCACACCGACGTAGTTATCGAACCAGGAATCGATGATCAGCGCCTTGAGTGGCGCGGATTCGTCGCCACGCGGCGGCGGCACCTGCTTCACCACCACTTCGAGAATCTCGGGAATGCCAATCCCGCTCTTGGCCGAGGCACGCACGGCTTCGGAGGCATCCAGGCCAACGATGTCCTCGATCTCCGCGGCCACCCGATCCGGATCGGCCGCCGGCAGGTCGATCTTGTTCAGCACCGGGATCACTTCGACCCCGAGATCGATCGCTGTGTAGCAGTTGGCCACCGTCTGCGCCTCCACTCCCTGCGAGGCATCGACCACCAGCAATGCGCCTTCGCAGGCTGACAGCGAGCGCGACACCTCGTAGGAAAAGTCGACGTGCCCCGGGGTGTCGATCAGGTTCAGGCGATAGACCTGGCCATCCTGCGCCTTGTAGGTCAGCGCGGCGGTCTGCGCCTTGATGGTGATGCCACGCTCCTTTTCCAGATCCATGGAATCAAGCACTTGCGCTTCCATTTCACGCTCGGAGAGGCCGCCGCAGTGCTGGATCAGGCGATCAGCCAGCGTGGATTTGCCGTGATCGATGTGGGCGATGATGGAGAAATTACGGGTCAGATTCTGCGACACAGCAAAACGGGCACGTTTCCGTGCCCGACTAGGGATGAGATAACTAGCAGAATTTTAACGGATTTCAGGCGTTGGCGCGCAGCCATTCCTGAAACGCAGGCAGATTAAGCTGGTGACGGCAAAGCTCACAGTCCCCATCGAACAGCAAGGGCACGTCCCAACCGTAGCGGGCCTTGAGCACAGGATCCGCATCGACATCGACAGAGTCCAGGACATGCCCGCTTTCCCCCATCAATTCAATCACATGCGATTCCATCTCCGCACACAGCGGGCAACCCGCCCGCGTGTAGAGCGTGAGCGTTTTACTCACCGGTGATTTTCAGCGGAATATATAACGAGCCTTCGCCGCGCCGGATCAGAATGGCCACACTCTTGCCGACCGGAACCGCAGCAACGGCCTTGCGGAAGCCTGCCACCGAAGCGATCTTGATGTTGTTCACTGCCAGGATGACATCCCCCGTACGGATCCCCGAACGGGCTGCATCGCCGGTGGCATCTTCGACCAGCACGCCCTGCTCGATATCGAGTGCGCGACGCTGTTCCGCGCTCAGCTCCGACAAAACCAGCCCGCCGCGCGACGGGGACTTGCTGTCCTTGCTGCCCGCCCGGGCCTCGACCGGCAGTTCACCCAGCACCACGCCCAACTGCTGGGTTTTGCCCTTGCGCCAGATATCCATCTGGATCCTGGTACCCGGCTTGGCCATTCCCACCATGCGCGGCAAATCGCCCGAGTTCTCCACGGCCTTGCCATTAAACGCCAGGATCACATCGGATGCCTGCAAACCTGCCTTGCTCGCCGGGCTGCCCTCCTGCACCTGCGACACCAGTGCGCCACGCGGCCGGTCCAGACCAAATGATTCAGCCAGGTCCGCACTCACTTCCTGAATCACCACGCCCAGCCAGCCGCGCGATACCTTGCCGCCGGTTTTCAGCTGGTCCACCACTTCCATCGCCACATCGATCGGGATCGCGAACGACACGCCCTGATAGCCGCCGCTGCGGCTGTATATCTGCGAGTTGATCCCCACCACCTCGCCCTTCATGTTGAACAGGGGACCACCCGAATTGCCGGGGTTGATCGCCACATCGGTCTGGATATAGGGCACATAATTCTCGGATGGCAGCGAGCGCCCCTTGGCCGACACGATGCCTGCCGTGACCGAATTCTCGAAGCCGAATGGCGAGCCGATTGCCGCCACCGCCTCGCCGACGCGCAGTTTGGTCGGGTCGCCCAATTTGACGGCCGGCAGACCTGCTGCCGTGATCTTGATGACCGCCACATCGGTGCGCGGATCCGTCCCCACCACCTTGGCCGTGAACTTGCGCTTGTCGATCAGCTTGACCACGACCTCATCGGCATCCTTGACCACATGCGCATTGGTCAGGATGTAGCCATCGCCGCTGACAATGAAGCCCGAGCCTTCGCCGTGGGCCGGGATATCCTGCATCGGCCCGCCCTGTCCGCCCGGCCCGCCGGGGAAAAAGCGGCGGAAAAACTCCTGCAGATCCGCATCGTCTGGAATCACGAACGGCAAGCCACCAGGATTGCGCTTCACCATTTTGGTCGTGCTGATATTGACCACCGCCGGGCCCTGTTTTTCAACCAGATCCGCCACATCCACTATATCTTTGGCGAACGTGGGCATGGACAGGGTCAAGACCAGCGCTGCCGTTGCCAGAACCGCTTTCATCATGATTTTCCTTTCTTCAGACACACACGCTTGATTTCCTCGCGCTTGACCGCCTCGCGCCTGAGCACCATGGGGCGCGCCGTCCGGCCACCACGCGCGATCAGCCAGCCCGCCAGGCCGCCCAGCAGCATGCCCGACAGGGCCGCACCGTCTCCTGGCTGCACGGCCTGCGCCAGCAACGCGCCCGAGAGCATCAGTCCCAGCGGCAGGCCGTATGCCCGCAGCGCGCTCCTGAGCACACTGCCTTCTGCAATCCCGACCACCACGCGATCACCCGGTGAAAGCGACAAATCGCAATCAACCAGGAAATGACGGGGCTTTCTCTGAAAAAGTTCGGTAATGCGTCTGGACGAACAACCGTTCCCCCCGCACGTGCCACATCCGGATGGCTCGACCGCCTGCACCCAAACGCCATCCGATGCCGTTCTCATCACCTCGGCTGTTTGTTCCAGCATGGCTGCGCTTACCTTTTCTCGACCGAGTTACCCGTTTCGATCAGTGCCATGTTCGGCACTTCGCCCAGGGTCGTCACCGTGTAGCCATCGACTTCGCGCGCATACACGCCGATCACGCCTTCTGCCGACAAACCCTGCAAACGTTGCGCCTGGGAATTGATCGGCTCCACAAACATCGACAGCACACTCAGTCCATCCGAAAATACCAGATGGGTCACGGGTGACTTTTTGCCCGGGAACACCCGCACGGCCTCCTGTACCCGGACAAAGCCCGGCGGCGGCGCCACATTCCAGGCCACCTCGGCCGGCTTGTCAAAAGCGGCTTTCTGCACGATCTTGCCCGTCAAATCGTTGGCAAAAATCTGGGGGGCCGGGGCTTTTCCTATCTGAACTTCCGAGAATACAAACATCGACACCACGCCGCCGTTGCCATTGATCATGCGTGACTTGAGCGGCAACCCGGTTTGCTTGTCCAGCCACAGGTGATAGGCATATCGATAGCCATCGCGCGGCTCCAGGGACACTACCTGGCAAACCCGGCCTGCCACCCGCTCGATGCCGCCGAGTTTCGCTTCGTAATATTCAAGCAGGCCCGCCGGCTGGGCGGGCAACAAGGCAGGGAAGAAGCGACGCAATGTATTGCGTTCCAGCCGCACATGCTTGCCATCCGGCAGGTGGCAATACACATCGTTGTTGATCCGCAGGAACTGGCGCGGCGTGCCGTCCATGACTTCGATTTTTTCCTGCTCGCCGTTCGCATCCACGCGATGCAGTACACGCTGAACCTCGACGTGCTCGCCCTGGTGATACACATAGATTCCGCTGTAATTCAGCTGCTTGGTCGCGGCAGTGGCCCGGTTAAGCCAGTCGAGTGCCGCATCGGCGTATGTGCCTGTGGAAACTGCCAACAACCCAGCCAGCCCGACAGCCAGCCAGGCGCGCTGCCAAAACACGCCCGCCTGCATTAACGGGGTTCCTCCGCTACCGCCACCGTGCGCAGATAGGGGGAAGCCATCGCCATGGGCGCGAACTCCTGATGGGCCACAAAATACGGGGCAAGGCGGGAATCAGACGCATCCGGTTCGGATTCGGTCGCCGCACGCTGAAAATCCGGCGCCGCAGCCATCGGTGTCGCAAGCTGCGATTCCGACACCGAGCCGGTTATCGCGATCACGCCCCATACCGCAAGCGAGGCAAAGGAAGCCACGGCGAACCGTTGTGGCCACGCACTTCGGCGCGGAGCCAGAACGGTAGGCTCGGCGGCCAGTTGCGCGGAGAACCGCGTCATGTAGTCATCCGACGCCGGCATCACGCCCCGCATCAGGTCACCGATGAGATGGCTTTCAGACCAGGCCTGTCGCAGGCCATCGTTGTGTTTCATGGCTGCTACGCAGGCTTCGGTTTCGGCGCGAGTCGTTTCTCCATCCAGGGCTGCCGACAACATCAGGTAGCTGTCGTCGGCTTGTTCGGCTGGGGAAAGGATGTCTGATTTGAGAAGTGCTGACATGGTTACCACCTTTTATCCTGACTCGTGCCCAGCATCGGGCGTATTTTTTCCGCAATGGCTTCACGTGCGCGAAAGATTCGGGAGCGCACCGTCCCGATTGGGCATTCCATCATCTGCGCGATATCCTCGTAACTCATGCCTTCGATTTCGCGCAGCGTAATGGCAGTCCTCAATTCCTCCGGCAGCGCATCCACTGCCTGATTTACCGCTTGGGCGATCTGTTTGGTCTGGAGTTCCGCATCCGGCGTTGCAATATCGCGCAACAAATCGCCATCGTCGTAATTTTCCGCATCATCCGCCAACACATCGCTCGATACCGGCTGGCGCTTGCGTGCCACCAGGTAGTTTTTCGCGGTATTCACGGCAATGCGATACAGCCAGGTATAGAACGCGCTTTCGCCGCGAAACCCAGGCAGCGCACGGTAGGCCTTGATAAAAGCCTCCTGGGTAATATCTTCCACCTCCGCCGCATCACGCACCATGCGCGACAACAACCGCCCGAGTTTGCGGTGATACTTGATCACCAACAACTCGAAAGCGCGTTTGTCGCCCTGCTGGGCGCGTTCGACCAATACCTGATCCAGTTCGCGGTCCGACATATCTCCCTGCTGCTTTTTTGTTTGTGTTGAAAGTATACGTGACCGCAACTTCTGTCGAGTGTGAGCGCCCGTGAATAATAAAGTTCACTGCGTACAAGGTTATTCCGGCACTGCCCAAGCCTGCTATCATCCTGCGACACCATGCACCAATACGACGTCCTGATCATTGGCAGCGGCCTCGCCGCGCTGACTACCGCACTCAAACTGGCTGACCAGCGACGTATTGCCATTGTCACCAAGCGCCAGATGACCGATGGCGCAAGCGACTGGGCACAAGGCGGCATTGCCGCAGCGCTGGACAGTGGCGACTCGATCGAGGCCCATGTCCACGACACCATGGTGGCAGGCGGAGGATTGTGCGACGTTGCGGTCACCCAGATGGTGGCCCGCCAGGCGAGCGAAATGATCGCCTGGCTGACGCAAAACGGCGTGGCCTTCACACCCGACCCGCAGGCACCCGGCGGCCTGCATCTGGCACGTGAAGGCGGGCACTCCCGGCGCCGGGTGGTACATGCAGCCGATGCCACCGGCCATGCCGTCCAGGCCAGCCTGCTCGACCGCGTCCGCGCCCACCCCAATATCGACACCTACGAACAACACGTTGCCATCGACCTCATTACCGGCAAGCGGGCTGGTGGACAGGAACAGCAAATTCACGGCGCCTATGCCCTCAACAAAGGCACGGGCGAAGTCGAAACCTTCGCCGCCGGCCACACCGTACTGGCTACCGGTGGCGCCGGCAAGGTTTACCTTTACACCACCAATCCCGACACGGCGACCGGCGATGGCATCGCCATGGCGTGGCGTGCGGGATGCCGGGTGGCCAACCTTGAATTCGTGCAGTTCCACCCCACCTGCCTGTTCCACCCGCACGCCAAGTCTTTTCTCATTTCCGAAGCGGTGCGTGGCGAAGGCGGCCTGCTCCTGCTGCCTGATGGCAGCCGCTTCATGCAATATCACGACGAACGCGCCGAACTCGCGCCACGCGATGTGGTGGCCCGTGCGATCGACTTTGAAATGAAAAAACGCGGAATCGACTGCGTCTATCTCGACATCAGCCACAAACCCCCGGAATTTGTACGCGAGCACTTCCCCACGATTTATCGCCGCTGCCTCGAACTCGGCATCGACATCACCTCGCAACCGATCCCGGTGGTGCCGGCCGCCCACTACACCTGCGGCGGAGTGGTCACCGACATGAACGCACGAACCGACCTGTGCAACCTGCATGCGGTCGGCGAAGTCACGTTCACCGGCCTGCATGGCGCCAACCGGCTGGCCTCCAATTCGCTGCTGGAATGCCTGGTATTCGGCCACGCTGCCGCTGCCGATATCCTCGCCACACCCGCCGCACCCAGGCTTGAACTCCCACCCTGGGACGCCTCGCGCGTGACCGATCCGGATGAAGAGGTGGTGATTTCCCACAACTGGGACGAACTGCGCCGTTTCATGTGGGACTACGTCGGCATTGTGCGCACCAACAAACGGCTGGCGCGTGCCACGCACCGCATCCGGCTGCTACGGGCTGAAATCGACGAGTTCTACCGCAACTTCCGCGTCAGCAACGACCTGATCGAACTGCGCAACCTGGTGCAAAGCGCCGACCTCATCATCCGCTCGGCCCAGCTGCGCCAGGAAAGCCGGGGCCTGCACTACAGTCGCGACTATCCCGAGACACTGCCCATCGCCGGCAACACCGTGCTCAATCCCCGTCCAGGGACGATGTGCCCGAGCGTGTGCGGCGTGCCCACCGTAGAGACACCCTGAGACGGCGCAAGTCGTCCGCATGCGCACTGTCGGGAAGCAGCGTCAGGGCGCGCACCCGTCCGGCAGGCAGGTGATAACGCAACACCATGAGCACAGGCGACACGAAGCTGTCACCCAGCACCCCGGCCTCGCCCCATTCCCCCTGCTCATTCCGGCATTGCACCTGGCCATCCGCTGTCAAACGCAGCGTCTCCATACAGCGCGACTGTCGCCAGACCCACACGCCCCAGCCACACACGGCAACACCCAACGCCCACTGAACGGCTCCCGGCACGTCCGCCATCAATGTGGCACTCACCGCAAGCGCCACCCCGCCCAGCTGTAACAGCCCCAACAGGCGTGAGGGTTTGAACGCAATCTCATGCATCAGCGTGTACACTTTTGAGCTTCATCGCATTTCCCTCTGACTGGACCGTATCGTGATCGATTCCTGGAAAACCCTGCTGCAATCTCAAGGTGCCATCATCAAAGCCAACACCGTGCTGCATTACGGCAACCCCGCCGCCGAGCGCGCGGCCGCCGCAGACGGCACCATTGTGGCGGATTTATCGCAACTTGGTGTCATTGCCTTGCGTGGCGAGGACACCGCCTCTTTCCTGCAAGGTCAGCTGACCAACGATATCCGCGGCCTGCGTGCCGACACTGCACAATGGAATGCTTACTGCAGTCCAAAAGGGCGCTTGCTCGGCAATTTCCTTACGTGGCGCCAAGGCGAAGACTATTGCCTGCAACTGTCGGGTGACATCCTGTCCAGCGTACAGAAGCGGCTTTCCATGTTCATCATGCGCGCCAAGGTACAGGCACGCGATGCCAGCGACGAAACCGTGCGGCTGGTTGTAGCAGGCAAGCAGGCACTGGCGGCGGTTACGGCCGCAGCAGGCGCGGTGCCCGATGCCCTGATGGGCTCAACAGCCTGTGACACGGGGCAGGTGATCCGCGTCGGCGCCGACAAATTCGTGCTGTCGATCTCGCCCCAACATGCCGCCACCGTATGGCAAACCCTTTGCCAGTCGGCCACCCCCGTGGGTGCGCCGGTGTGGGACTGGCTGCGCCTCAACGCAGGTGTCCCGATGATTGTTGCTGCAACGCAGGAGCAATTCGTCCCGCAAATGGTCAACCTCGAAGTCATCGGTGGCGTGAGTTTCCAGAAGGGCTGCTACCCTGGCCAGGAAATCGTTGCCCGCAGCCAGTATCTGGGCAAACTCAAGCGCCGCATGTTCCTGGCGCACGTGGATGTCGAAGCCGCTCCGGGCGACAACCTGTATAGCGCCGATTTCGAGGGCCAGGTCACCGGCACGATCGTCAACGCCGCGCCCGCGCCCGCTGGCGGATTCGATGTGCTGGCAGTCGCGCAGGTCGAAAGCGCCAGCACGCAAACCCTGCACCTGAAAGCTGCCGACGGCGCCGCGCTGACCCTGAAGCCGCTGCCTTACGCCATGCCGGAATAGGTGCGCCACATTTACGTTTACTACCGCATCGATCCCGCGCAGGCAACGCTGGCAGCAACCCGGATCGATGCACTGCTGGTGGCTATGGCCCCACATTGCCAACAACCGCCACGGCGGCTGGGCCGCTGCGATGATCCAGGCACATGGATGGAGATTTACGAGGGCATTGCTGATTTTGAAACATTTTCAGACGCCCTGAACAGCGCAGAACGGGCTTCTAATTGCACTGATTTCACAGCAGGAGAACGCCATCGGGAATGTTTTTCCACGCTGGGCTTATAAATCAAGGACACGAAAAAGCCGGGGATTCCCGGCTTTTTCGTGTGCATTAAACATGCTTATTTTTTCATCATCACCTTTTCCACCCAGCCTTCGCCATTCTGGCCCTGGACAGAAATAAACCGGCCATCCTCCTTGCCGGTATAAATCACTTCCTCATCGCGCGCGATGGTAGCCACCACTTTGGATGTCTTGTTCGGCTGGGTATAGATCTTTAAGCCAGCGATTTTTCCTGATATAGCATCACCTTCCTCAAACACGATACCCGCCTTGGTAGGCTGACCGGACTTGCCTTTGAGGCTGATGTCCTGGCGTGCCATTTCCGGACTGTTGCGAATCGAGCGCACAATGTTGTTCCAGTTATCCAGATAGCTGGCTGCAATCACTTTGCCTTCCGGCGTATTGGTGTAGGCACCCAAGCCGCCCGCCGCGCCGCCGCCGACCAGCAAGCCCCCCACACTCCAGTCTGTTTTTTCGGCAGTGCCGGTTGCAGATGCCAGTTGCAACGAAGTGCGCGAATCAGCCAGCAGCATGCTGGTTTGTGCCGACTTGAATTTGAGACCGGCGGCCACCAGGCCAGCCACTGCGCCGAACACGCCCAATCCGCCCAACGCGCCACCGATGCCGCCCGAATCCTTGCTGGAAAACACGGCATCCGGCGTCAGCACATAATCCGCCGTCACCATCTGGCCCTTGCCCATGTTGGAACCCTTGCGCAATTCGCCCGATTCGGCCAACTGACGCTCCTGCATCAGGTTCTGCATGGCGCGGCCGCGTTCCACCACGACAAAACAATTGGACTGCTGAATCATCATGCGGATCAGCCCGACTGGTGATTGCAGACCATATTGCAGAAGGTGGGAGATCACGGCATCCTGAGGCTCGGCCACCGCAAGCGTGCCATAGGGCTTCTCGCATTTTTCAAGTTCCTTGGCCTCACCCTGCGCGCCATCGGGTCCGGCTGAACCGGATGGCTGGCCTTCCTCTTTTTTATCGCCACCCAGTTTGAAATCGAACAGGCCCGCATAAACGGGATTGGCGGCCTGCGTCAGAAACAGGCCGGTAACGAGTGCACGTGCAATGGCTTTCATGTGTATCCCCTTGTTTATTCTGGACATTGATTATGAAAGGATTATAGCCACTCCCGGTGCCTCTGGAAGTGCTGAAACAGCCTGGCTTCCTGTCCGGTCAAATTCTGGAAGGGGTTTCCCATCGTCAGGAGTCTTCAAATGCCCGTCATCAAAAAATGGGGCTGCAAAAAACACAGGCCTTCGTCCCGCCTCGCCCGCGTGACCATTCGGCACAACGCACCAGCCTGAGTTACTCGGCTTCTTCCACTGGCACGCGTGCAGCCAGGGCGCACAACAATTCATAGCTGTTTGTGCCTGCCGCCGCCGCCACCGCATCCACCGGCAAGTTGTCACCCCAAAGTTCAACCGATGACCCGGCCTCTGCATCGGGGTGTTCACTCAGGTCCACGCACAGCATGTCCATCGAAACCCGACCGAGGGTCTGGCTGCGGCGGCCATTGACCAGAACCGGCGTGCCCGTCAGTGCGTGGCGCGGATAACCGTCTGCATAACCACAGGCCACCACGCCCACGCGCATGGCGCGCTCGGCACGATACAACTGGCCATAGCCTACGCCCTCGCCTGCCTGCAGCGTTTGCACGCTGATGATTTCCGATTGCAGGCTCATGGCCGGACGCAGCCCCAACTCGGCCGCAGACACGTCGGCATACGGCGACGCACCGTAGAGCATGATGCCCGGGCGCGTCCACGCGCCTTGCGTTTCCGGATAGCGCAGCAGCGCTGCAGAATTGGCGCTGCTCCACGGCAGCCCATGGCTGGCCAGTTCGCGCAGAAATGGCTGCAACTGCCAGGCAACACCGGTGGCTTCGTCCGCCTGGGCGAAATGGGTCATCAGGGTGATGCCTGCGATACCCGACAGTCCACGCACCCGCGCCACAATGCCGGCATGTTCGGCCAGCGGAAAACCCAGCCGGTGCATGCCGGTATCAAATTTGAGAAAAACCCGGATCGGACGCGCTGGAGGCTGCCGCTCAAGCCAGTCGAGTTGGCCGGCATGATGCAGCACCGGAGACAAGTCCAGTTCGGCACATGTCGCTATTTCGTCCGCGCCGAAGATGCCTTCGAGCAACATGATGGGCTGCTCCACGCCCATCAAGCGCAGATTGGCCGCTTCTTCCAGCGTCAGGACGGCAAAACCGTCTGCTGCGGCAAATGCCCGTCGCGCACGCGACAGACCATGTCCATACGCATTGGCCTTGACCACGGCGAACACGCGCGCCGCGCCCGAGTGGCTGCGCGCCACCCGCAGATTGTGCGCCATGGCCCCAATGGAAATGCGTGCCTGGATGGGGCGCATGCCTAGTACGATCCTGGCTGCGCCAGCGATTCGAAACGCGTGTATTCACCGATGAAGGCCAATCGCACTGTACCGATCGGGCCGTTACGCTGCTTGCTGATGATGATTTCAGCCGTTCCTTTGTCCTGCGTATCGGGGTTGTAGACCTCATCGCGATAAATGAACAGGATGACGTCGGCATCCTGTTCGATGGCACCCGATTCGCGCAGGTCCGACATCACCGGACGTTTGTTGGGACGCTGTTCCAGACCACGGTTCAACTGTGACAGCGCCACCACCGGCACTTGCAGTTCCTTGGCCAGACCTTTGAGTGCACGCGAGATTTCGGAAATCTCGGTCGCACGGTTCTCGCCGTTGCCATTTCCCGCCATCAACTGCAAATAGTCGATCACGATCAGGCCGAGCTTGCCGCACTGGCGCATCAAACGACGCGCACGAGCGCGCAATTCCAGCACATTCAGCCCCGGGGTTTCGTCGATGAACACCGGTGCCTCGTTCAGCTTGCCGAGCGCATAAGTCAGTCGCTGCCAGTCATCCTCGCCCAGCTTGCCGGTACGCAGCCGGTGTTGGTCGAGTTTTCCGACCGAACCAATCATCCGCATCACCAGTTGGGCACCGCCCATTTCCATCGAAAACACCGCCACCGGCAGGCCGGTGTCGAGGGCGACGTTCTCGGCGATGTTGAGCGAGAATGCGGTTTTACCCATCGACGGTCGCCCGGCGACAATGATGAGGTCGCCCGGCTGGAAACCCGAGGTTTTCTGGTCAAGATCGTGAAATCCGGTCGGCACGCCGGTGATGCCGGAGTCATTGTCGCGGTGATACAGTTCGTCAATACGCTCGACCACTTCCTTCAGCAGTGGCTTGATTTCGGTGAAGCCTGCCTGGCCGCGGCTGCCGGACTCGGCAATTTCAAAAACCTTGGCTTCGGCCTCATCGAGCAACTGCGAGGCGCTGCGTCCGGCGGGTGAATAAGCCGTATCGGCAATCCCGGTTGCCACTTCGGCAAGGCGGCGCATCACCGAACGCTCGCGCACAATTTCGGCATAACGGCGTATGTTTGCAGCTGACGGCGTATTGCTCGCCAGCGCCACGATATAGGCCAGCCCACCCACGCTTTCAAGTTGCCCCATCGACTGCAGGGCTTCGGCCACAGTCACCGCATCCGCCGGACGGTTTTCGGCGATCTGGCGCACGATCGCACGCAGAATCTGGCGGTGATCCTGCCGATACAAATCACTTTCCGACACCACGTCGCCAATCCGGTCCCACGCGCTGTTGTCCAGCAGCAGTCCGCCCAGCACGGCCTGCTCGGCTTCGAGCGAGTGGGGAGGCAGGCGCATTTGCGCCAGTTGTGGATCGGGATTTGCAGTGAGCGAATGAATGGCAGCCATGGCACGATTTTAGGCTTCAGCCCGCCCCCCTCCAAGGGATAAGGTGTGGATAAAAGGTGGACAGCCGGGTATATCCAGGCAGACGGCAAATAAAAAAGGGAGCCGCAGCTCCCTTTTTTGGTGCCCGGGAAAGAATTACTGCTCGCCCACTACCGTAACGGTAATGTTGGCCACCACATCATGGTGCAATCCAAGCACGACAGGGTATTCGCCGATGGCCTTGAGCGGGCCGTCCGGCATGCGGACGTCTGCCTTGGCCACGTCGTGACCCTGCGCCTTCAATGCGTCAGCAATATCTGCATTGGTGATGGAGCCGAACAGACGGCCATCGACACCGGCTTTCTGACTCACTGTCACCGCAAAGCCTTCCAGCTTCTCGCCGCGGCGCTGGGCATCTGCCAGTTTTTCGGCAGCCACGCGCTCCAGTTCAGCCTTCTGCACGGCAAAGGCTTCCATGTTGGCTTGCGTGGCGCGACGTGCACGGCCGGTGGGGATCAGAAAGTTGCGGGCATAGCCGTCTTTCACTTTTACCACGTCACCCAGATTGCCCAGGTTGACGACTTTATCCATCAGAATGATTTGCATGGTCGTCTCCTTGATTAATGCAGGTCGGTGTAAGGCATGAGTGCCAGGAAACGGGCGCGCTTGATCGCAGTGCCCAGTTGACGCTGGTAATGCGCCTTGGTGCCGGTGATGCGGGCCGGAATGATACGGCCGTTTTCAGCGATGAATTCCTTCAGCACTTCGATGTCCTTGTAATCGACTTCGGCGACTTTCTCAGCCGTGAAGCGACAGAACTTGCGACGCTTGAAGAGACCACGATTGCCACTGTCGCGGCCACCTTTTTTGGCGAACTTGCCGCCTGATTTACCACCCATGGGACGTGCCATGATTATTCCTTTTCAATTCGATTCAATATCAAGATCAATTGCCGGCTATTCACGCTGCGTCGATTTAACGCACCTTCCAGTTTGACCTGCGTCCCGATGGTCTGCTGTGCCAGTTGGGTGGCAAGCGATCCACTTGCCTGCACTGTCAATTCACATTCCACCTGCCTCGGCTGGGCTGCCACCTCCTGACTGCTGCGATGATGAATCACCGCTTCGGATATGGGCACGCCCGCTGGACTGTAACGCAAAGGATCAACCTGGATAAGGACTCCGCTGATAGCCAGCCGATTCACTCACTCAGGCAGCAGCGGGCTGCTCAGCCGCAGGCTCTGCCTTGACAGTTTCAGGCTTGGCTGATTCCAGAATGTCGCGCGATTTCTCTTCTTTCATCATCGGCGAAGCAGTGGTCACGGCCTCGTCACACTTGATGGTCAGATGGCGCAACACGGCATCATTGAATTTGAAGCCATGCTCGAGTTCGTCCAGGGTTTCCTGGTCGCACTCGATGTTCATCAGCACGTAATGTGCCTTGTGGATTTTCTGGATCGGGTAGGCCATCTGACGGCGGCCCCAGTCTTCCAGGCGATGGACGGTGCCGCCGCGGGTAGCCAGGTTGGCGCGATAGCGCTCGATCATGGCGGGCACTTGCTCGCTCTGATCGGGATGGACGATAAATACGATTTCATAATGCCGCATAGAGATTCCTTTCGGTTCAGCCCCCCGCTTGCGGTGCAGTGGAGCAAGGTCAAAAAACAATCCCCGGCAAACCGGGGACTGCGAATAATACGCTTTTTTCCTGACTAATCAAGCATTCCGCCGCCCGACCGACGGCCGGGTCACATCACGCAATCGACGTAATACTTGGCTTTGCCATCGACCACTTCTTCGACAAACCCGTGCACGTCGGTCTCGAAGCCGGGGAATTTCTCATTGAAATCACGCGTGAACTGCAAATAGCGCACGATGGTGGCATTGAAGCGCTCGCCCGGAATCAGCAGGGGAATGCCCGGAGGATAAGGCGTCACCAGCATGGCGGTGATGCGGCCTTCCAGGTCATCCAGCTCAACCCGTTCGATCTCACGGTGCGCCATCTTGGCAAATGCATCCGCCGGCCTCATCGCCGGGGCCATTTCCGACAGATACATTTCGGTCGTCAGCCGCGCCACATTATTGGCCTTGTATATGGTGTGGATCTGGTCGCACAGATCCTTGAGGCCGGTTTTTTCGTAGCGCGGATACTTGTCGATAAATTCCGGCAGCACGCGCCACAGCGGCTGGTTCTCGTCGTAATCGGCCTTGAACTGCTGCAAGGCGGTCACCAGCGTATTCCAGCGGCCCTTGGTAATACCGATGGTGAACATGATGAAGAAGGAATACAGCCCGGTCTTCTCCACGATCACGCCGTGCTCGGCCAGATACTTGGTGACGATCGCTGCAGGAATGCCCCAGTCGGCAAACTCGCCGTCCACGTCAAGTCCGGGCGTGATCACGGTCGCCTTGATCGGGTCGAGCATGTTGAAGCCCGGCGCGATATTGCCGAACTCGTGCCAGCGCGCGCCGGCCTCCAGCATCCAGTCCTCGCGGTCGCCCACGTCTTCTTCCGCCAGTTTCTGCGGCCCCCACACCTTGAACCACCAGGAGTCGCCGAATTCTTCCTCGACCTTGCGGATGGCGCGGCGGAAGTCCAGTGCTTCGCGGATGGACTCCTCCACCAGCGCGGGACCACCGGGCGGCTCCATCATCGCCGCCGCCACGTCGCATGAGGCGATGATGGCGTATTGCGGCGAGGTCGAGGTATGCATCAGATAGGCTTCGTTGAAGCGGTGGAAATCGAGCTTGCGCGTCTCCGAATCCTGCACCAGGATCTGCGAAGCCTGGCTTAAACCCGCCAGCAGCTTGTGCGTCGACTGGGTGGCGAACACCAGCGCATCCTTGGCGCGCGGACGGTCCTTGCCGATGGCGTGCATGCCGCGGTAGAAGTCGTGAAAGGTCGCGTGCGGCAGCCAGGCTTCGTCGAAATGCAGGGTATCAATGTAGTCGCCCAGCAGTTCCTTGATCATGTCGACGTTGTACAGAATGCCGTCATAGGTCGACTGGGTAATGGTCAGGATGCGTGGCTTGCGTTTCACGTCCTTGGCGAACGGATGCGCGGCAATTTTCTTCTCGATGTTCTCCGGACGGAACTCGTCCAGCGGGATCGGGCCGATGATGCCGTAATGATTGCGCGTCGGGGTCAGAAAAATCGGGATCGCACCGCACATCATGATGGCGTGCAGAATCGATTTGTGGCAATTGCGGTCGACCACGACGATGTCACCCGGCGCCACAGTCGCGTGCCACACCATCTTGTTGGAAGACGAGGTACCGTTGGTGACAAAGAACAGGTGGTCGCAGTTGAAGATGCGCGCCGCATTGCGCTCAGACGCACCGACCGGACCCGTGTGATCGAGCAGCTGCCCCAATTCGTCCACCGCGTTGCAGACGTCGGCACGCAGGAGGTTCTCGCCGAAAAACTGGTGGAACATCTGGCCGATCGGCGACTTCAGGAAGGCTACCCCACCGGAATGCCCCGGGCAGTGCCAGGAATACGAACCGTCGGCAGCGTAATGCGTCAGCGCACGGAAAAATGGCGGCACCAGCGAATCGAGATAGGCGCGCGCCTCGCGCCCGATATACCGCGCCAGGAATTCCGGCGTGTCTTCCAGCATGTGGATGAAGCCATTGAGCTCGCGCAGGATGTCGTTCGGAATATGGCGTGCGGTACGCGTTTCGCCATGCAGGAAAATCGGGATTTCGGCATTGCGGAAGCGCACTTCCTCGACGAAGCCACGCAGCTTCTGCAGCGCATTTTTCGTGTCCTCGTCGCTGCCCGCGAGTTCTTCATCGTCAATTGACAAGACAAAGGCCGACGCGCGCGCCTGCTGCTGGGCAAACGAAGTCAGGTCACCATAATTGGTGACGCCGAGCACTTCCATGCCTTCTTTTTCAATGGCCTCGGCCAGGGTGCGAATACCCAGTCCGGACGCGTTTTCGGAACGGAAATCTTCGTCAATGATGACAACGGGAAAACGAAAACGCATGGCGGCACCTCAGTGAGGGGGCGAAAAAAACGCGGATTGTACGTCGCGTGAGCGGCAGCCGGAAATCTTGATCCGACTCAGATCTTGGGCAATGTGACGCCGACCTGGCCCTGATATTTGCCGCCGCGATCCCGGTATGAAGTCTCGCAGACCTCGTCGGACTCGAGGAACAACATTTGCGCCACCCCTTCGTTGGCATAAATACGCGCCGGCAAGGGCGTGGTATTGGAAAACTCCAAAGTCACGTGACCTTCCCATTCAGGTTCCAGCGGCGTCACGTTGACGATGATGCCACAGCGCGCATAGGTGCTTTTTCCCAGGCAAATCGTCAACACGCTGCGCGGGATGCGGAAATACTCGACCGTGCGCGCCAGGGCAAACGAATTGGGCGGAATGATGCAGGAATCGCCTACAACCTCGACGAAAGAACTTGGGTCGAACGCCTTGGGATCGACGATAGTGCTATTGAGGTTGGTGAACAGCTTGAATTCGCTGGCACAACGCACGTCGTAGCCGTAACTCGACGTGCCGTACGACACGATGGGCCGGCCTGCGACCTGTTTGATCTGTCCCGCTTCGAACGGTTCGATCATGCCATGCTCAGCCGCCATGCGGCGGATCCATCGGTCGGACTTGATGCTCATTTTAGGTATTGGAAATCACGATGTTGGGGAACTTGTTGGAGTGATCCACTGCGGTTTCACCGATCTTGACAGCTACGCGACGCGCAATCTGCTTGTAGATATCAGCCAGGCGGCCTTCCGGATCGGACACCACGGAAGGCTTGCCGGAATCGGTGTCGGCGCGGATGCTGCTGTCCAGCGGCAATGCCCCGAGGAATTCCACGCTGTAATCCTTGCACATGCGCTCGCCGCCGCCTTCACCGAAGATACGCTCTTCGTGGCCGCACTTCGAGCAGATGTGCAAACTCATGTTTTCCACCACGCCGATGATCGGGATACCGACCTTTTCGAACATCTTCAGCCCCTTGCGCGCATCGATCAGCGCGATGTCCTGCGGCGTGGTGACGATGACTGCACCAGTCACCGGAACGCGCTGCGCCAGGGTCAGCTGGATGTCGCCGGTACCGGGCGGCAAATCGACCACCAGATAGTCCAGTTCGCTCCAGTTGGTGTTGTTCAGCAACTGTTCCAGTGCCTGCGTTACCATCGGGCCACGCCACACCATCGGCGTTTCAACGTCGATCAGGAAACCGATCGACATCGCCTGGATGCCATGACCGATCAGCGGATCGAGGTTCTTGCCATCCGTGGATTCTGGCTTGTCGGTAATGCCCAGCATGGTCGGCTGCGAGGGGCCGTAAATATCCGCGTCCAGCATGCCGACGCGTGCGCCCTCGGCGGCCAGCGCCAGTGCCAGGTTGACTGCGGTAGTGGACTTGCCCACGCCGCCTTTGCCTGACGCCACGGCGATGATGTTCTTGACGTTGGGAATCAGTTTGACGCCGCGCTGTACGCTGTGCGAAACGATCTTGAAGCTGACATTGGCCGTCGCAGTGGTCACGCCTTCAATGCTCTTCAGCTTGTCTTCCACCTGCTGCTTGATGGAGGCAAGCTGGCTCTGCGCCGGGTAGCTCAGCAGGATATCGACCGAAACGGCTCCGCCATCAACCTTGATGTTGCGAGCCGATTTGCTCGAAACGTAATCTTTTTGCGTGTTGGGATCGACCAACTCTTTCAGTGCTGTTTGCACCTGAACTTCAGAAACAGCCATATTGACTCCAGCGGGTTATGGTTAACAAGCAATCGCGTATTTTAACGAATTCCTCTGCTTTAGGTAAGCCGAAACACAGAAAATACGCGGATTACCCTGCTTTTCATGAGGATATTGGCAGACGTTAGCGACAAACCAAAAAACCGCCACTGCATGCGCTGCCCAGAAAATTTATGCCAGAGAGACACGCCCGGAGACACTGACTGCTGACGGGAATATCACGCAGGCCGGGCTAATGAGGATCAGCGTGATGGGCCACCAGTACCGCTTCCGGTACGCACAGACGGATTGCTGCCACCAGTTCACCGATCGCGCCCGGCACAGGTCGCAATGACACCCACAACAAATTGAGTTTCAGATTGAGGTCGGCAAATACCACGGCCTGATGCAACGCCAGCACGGCCTGGATGTCGCGCGAGGCGCGCTCGATCTCGGCAAGCGGCTTGCTGCGCAGGCGGGGGATCAACATCATGAAATCGGTCAGGCGCTTGCCGGTGCTGTCCCGCGTGGGGGCAACCTGCCACAGCGGCAGGCCAGGCGTGGGTTCCGTGGCGGCTGTCAGCGTGCTTGAAGCATAGATTCGTATCTTCATCACGCCCCCCTTCCGGAATTCAGGATTTGAACTGCAAATCCAGGGCTGGCCCACGGCGTTCACAAGGATGGCGCGCATGTTGCCGGAGATAACGCACGTCCTTGTGCAGGAAACGCTCCAGTTCCTCGAGCGCCAACCGGTAAACCTCACGCTTGAAGTCAACCACGGCGTCCATCGACACCCAGTATTCATTCCAGCGCCAGGCGTCAAACTCGGGATGACTGCTGGCACGTAGCGATACATCGCAGTCCCGTCCGGTCAGCCGCAGCAAAAACCAGATCTGCTTCTGGCCGCGATACAGGCCGCGATTGTCGCGCCGTGTCCAGTGGGGCGGCACGTCATAACGCAACCACTCGCGTGTACGCCCCAGGATGCGCACATGCTCGGCGTGCAAACCCACTTCTTCTTCCAACTCCCGGAACATGGCCTGTTCCGGCGTTTCCCCTGCATTGATGCCGCCTTGGGGGAACTGCCAGGCGTGCTGATTAACGCGCTTGCCCCAGAAAACCTGGTTCTGCGCATTGCACAAAATAATGCCTACGTTCGGGCGGTACCCTTCTCGGTCGATCATGGCCGCCACCATCTGTAAAATTCGATTACCTGCATTCTTTCACACCCGCCAAAAAATGCAAACCTGCCAAGGCCGGAACCCTTCGGTTACGCCTTGTTTTGATTATGTTTTCTAGCGGACAACCAGGCGGAAAATTTAGGCGTGCTGACCAGACAACCCGTCCGGAACCCTGCTGCGGGCAAACCCGCTATTGAGGCGACCAGGTGATGTTTGAACCCGTAAAATGTTTCTTGCGTTGCCTTGAGTCGGTCAGTTCGTTGAACCGCCTCAATAGAACGCTGTTTTAAATGGTTGTTGATTCGTCTTCTCGCGCTGCCTCATAGAGCCGTGGCAAGTCGGCCTTCAATATCACTTCAAACTTCATCAGGCCGAATCAATAATCAAGCAAGGGGGCAATCGTATCTGACCACTGAATGTCCCGTGCAAAGCCGCTCAAGTCCAGGCCGAGGCTTTTGGACATCCCGGCCAGCTGCGGTCGCATCCGTTCCAGCCGGGTAGCCGCACCCGACTCGCCGAAAGCAAACACGATCACGTTGGTTTTATGTTGCACCGAGATCCAGCCGGTTTCGCCATCGAACGCACGCGCCAGGCGGGCAAAATACTCGGCAAATCCGGGATCCTGGCCCCATAGGTTGACCACCAGCACCCCGCCCGGCCTGAGCGCCCGGCGACACGCGGCATAAAACGTCTGGGTGGCCAGCGCTTCGACCTGATTGCCCGAGTCAAAGCCGTCGAGCAGGATGATGTCGGTACTCATGGGGTGTTGCCGCATATACAGCGCACCGTCGGCCTCGATCACCGTCAGCCGCTCGTCATCAGGCGGCAGCGCAAAATGCGTGCGCGCCGCTGCAATCACCTGTGGATTGATCTCCACGGCCGTGACGCGCGTCGCCGGGAACTGCTTATGGATGAACTTGGCGTGCGACCCCCCGCCCAGGCCTATCATCAGCACATCCTGCGGCGCGGGGTTAAACATCAGAAAACCCATCATTGCCCGGGTATAGGCAAGCTCCAGATCGTATGGCCGATTCATCCGCATCGCGCTCTGAATGGCACAATTTCCCAGATGCAAGACACGCAAACCACGTTCTTCGGTGACTTCCAGCCCACCGTCCTGTGCCCGGCGTTTCCCAAACTTCAAGCGCATGACTGTCCTGTTCCAAAATCGAGCGCGAAAGATTACACGTCCACGCGCTAAAATGCTTTTTTTCATTCCTATTGTTCATCATGCGCGCCAGCCAGTTTTTCATTTCCACCACCAAGGAAGCTCCGTCCGAAGCCGAGCTCGTCAGCCACAAACTCATGCTGCGTGCCGGGCTGATCAAGCGCCTCGGGTCCGGCCTGTATACCTGGATGCCACTGGGACTGCGCGTATTGCGGCGGGTGGAGACCGTGGTGCGGGAAGAAATGAATCGCGCCGGTGCGATCGAACTGCTGATGCCGGCGGTGCAACCCGCCGAGCTGTGGGAAGAAACCGGTCGCTGGGCGCAGTTTGGCCCGCAAATGCTCAAGATCAAGGATCGTCACAAGCGCGATTTCTGCTTTGGCCCCACCCATGAGGAAGTCATCACCGACCTGGTGCGCCGCGAAATCAAGAGCTACCGCCAATTGCCGCTGAATTTCTATCAGGTCCAGATGAAATTCCGCGACGAAATCCGCCCGCGTTTCGGCGTCATGCGCGCACGCGAATTTCTGATGAAGGACGCCTACTCCTTCCACGCCAACAAGGACAGCCTCGCCGCCACCTATCAGGTGATGTATGACGCCTATACGAAGATTTTTACCCGGCTGGGGCTGAGCTTTCGCGCAGTGGCCGCCGACACCGGCTCCATCGGCGGCTCCGCCTCGCACGAATTCCACGTGCTGGCCGATTCGGGTGAAGACCTCATCGCCTATTGCCCTGCTGCAGATTCCGATTACGCCGCCAACGTCGAACTGGCCGAAGCCGTGGCTCCCGCTACACCGCGCACCGCACCTGCACAGGCCATGCAGTCGGTGGCCACCCCCGGCATGAAAAGCATCGAGGACGTCGCAACCTTCCTCAAGCTTGACCCCCGCCAGACCGTTAAAACCTTGATTGTTGAGGGAACGGAAGGTCCGGTGGCCCTGCTGGTTCGGGGTGATCACACGCTGAATGAAATCAAGGCAGAAAAGCTCGCCGGCGTGAAAACGCCCTTTACCCTGGCCAGCGAATCCTCTGTCCGGGCCGCCTCCGGCACCGCTCCCGGATCGGTAGGGCCGGTCGGACTGTCCATCCCGGTGATGGCGGATCGTGCCGTGGCCGCAATGAGTGATTTTGTCTGTGGCGCCAATGCGGATGACCAGCACCTCACCGGCGTCAATTTTGGGCGCGATTTGCCGGAACCGGTCGTGGTCGACCTGCGCAACGTCGTTCTGGGCGACCCCAGCCCCGACGGCAAAGGCACATTGAAGCTGTGCCGCGGCATCGAGGTAGGCCATGTGTTCCAGCTTGGCAACAAGTACTCGCAGGCAATGGACGCTACGTATCTGGACGAGGCCGGTCGTTCCCAGGTAATGGAAATGGGCTGCTACGGGATCGGCGTATCGCGCATCGTGGCAGCGGCCATCGAGCAGCATCATGATGACAAGGGCATCATCTGGCCCATGAGCATGGCACCATTCTTGCTCGTGATTGTGGCAATCGGCTATGGCAAGAGCGAGATGGTTAAAACTGCCGCTGATACGCTGTATGCTGAACTGACTGCGGCCGGATTCGATGTGCTGCTGGATGACCGTGACGAGCGGCCAGGCATCATGTTTGCCGATGCCGAACTGATCGGCATTCCACACCGCATCACGGTCGGCGAGCGCGGCCTGAAGGATGGCGTGATTGAATATCAGCCACGCCGCACCGAGCCGGGCTCATCCGGCGAAGCGCAAAAAATCACACTCGCCGAGGCAGGCTCTTTTTTGTCAGGCGTGTTAGGACATTGACATGAAAAAAACGACGTACACCGGCCTGCTTCTCACCGCCCTTATTCTGGCTCTGCCCGCGCATGCAGGCGGGCAGCTGGAAGAAGCGATGTCGGCCAATGTACGTTCGTCCCTGCAGCGCGCCCTGGCCGACACGGCAGTCACGCGTACCGCATTTCGCAACACCGCTGACGAAGCGGCCTGGCTGAAGGAGATGTCGCGCCGTCTCGCCAAACGCATGCCCGACGAGAGCGAGCGGATGGAGTTTCTTACGACTTTGCACTGGGAAGCCTCCCGCGCCGGTGTCGACCCGCAGCTCATGCTGGGGCTGATCCAGGTCGAAAGCGGATTCCGTAAATATGCCGTTTCTCCGGTAGGCGCGCGGGGCTATACGCAAGTAATGCCCTTCTGGGTCAAGGCCATCGGCAACGCCGACCACAACCTGTTCCAGCTTCGCACCAATCTGCGTTACGGCGCACTGATCCTGCGCCACTACATCGACATCGAGCGCGGCGATTTATATCGCGCACTGGGCCGCTACAACGGCAGCCTCGGCCGCCCGGAATATCCCACCCTGGTTGTCGGCGCCTGGAAACGCCACTGGGATTACACCCCAAGCACACGATCAGCCGACGCATCTTCCGCGTCACGCAGCTAGCAATTTCTGGCCTGCTTTTAAAGGTCAAATGACGCTGCTGATACGTGTCATTCGGATAATTAAAATTTTAAAGGCGTGATATGAAAATGCATCTATCTGTTTTTCTGGCCATTGCCACCCTGACAGGCCTTGCTGGATGCGAAACCCCACCCTATTCCGGCGAGGTGCGCGTGCATGACCGTGGTTACGATGTGCGCGTGGCGTTCAGCGACCCCGACCTTCGGATCATTCGGGATTATTACCGCGTGGATTATCGCGGGCTGCCGCCGGGCCTGGCCAAGAAGGGCAAAGTCCCGCCAGGGCACGCCTACAGGTTGCAACGCAATCAGGGTGTACCTCCCAGCGTGAACTGGACCTATCTTCCCGCAAGCGTGGAAAGTCGCTTGAGCCGATTACCCGAAGGATATGTGCGCGTAGTCATCGGCACGAACGTGGCCATCCTGCACACACGCACACGCGTGGTGGTCGACCTGATCGAGAACATCGTCTATTAGACAATCAAACCCGGAAATCGGGCTGCGTGCGGCCCCACCGCCAGTTTTCGCTTCCCACGCCGGGATGTCGAAATTTCCACATTCAGTCATGCATTCGACATATCCGCATGATTTTTTTGCCTCACACACTTCTCAAAATGCCCTTCAGGCCTTGCCACGCCTGACATGGTGAAAACCCACCTGACTGGCACAGCCTATGCTGCGTATCCGGCACAGGCCATCACCTGCATCAAAATAACGGAGAGACGAGCATGGAAATGACAATGCAATTGTCCCGTACGGTCAAGGGACAGGAAGAAATCTTCAATCTGGGCCACACCCTGCGGCCGAAATACCGTCAACTTCTGTTCTGTATCGGCAACGGCATTTCGTTCGGCGAACTGTGCAGCAAGCACCCGAAATGCGTAGAAATCGAAAGCATGGTGAATGAACTGCTGCAAACCGGCTTCATCCAGTCGCTACGCAACATGACCTCAGCCGAACCGGATACATCGGCAGCCAGTGCGCCCGCTACCGCAGCCATCGCTGCGCCCGCTCAGGTTGCTGGCAGCCTGGATGACGCGCAAGCCTACGCGATGGAATTCATCGCCACACTGGTCGGGACCAAATCGCCGGCCTACAAACAGATGAGCGCAGTACAGGACATTGCCGGTTTCAAGGCTTTATTGCCCATGTGCCGCAAGGTCATTGCTGCGGTGGCGTCACCGCATCAGGCGGCAGAGATGGAAACCGGCGCCCTGCAGCGACTGGGCGCCTGACGCTGAATCAAGGTTGCCCGGAGCGCAACAGCACCAGCGTTTTGGGCTGGCAATCCGCTGCCACCACGGTTCCCGGCGCACCGGGAACCGCACTCACCACACCATCAAACGGCGCCCTGAGTTCCGCATCGCTCAGGTTCTTTTGCGCAATCACCCGGCGTGCCTGGGCTGCCGACAGTGCCGCCTGCGCACGCGTGTAACGCAAGTTCGACGCATCGAGTTCGGTGGTTGACGATACGGTACGATCAAACAACTCCTGCATGCGCTCCAGATCCCGCTTGGCATCGGCCTCATCGGCCTGTGCACGGGCCTGTTCCGCGGTCGCTTCATCGAAACGTGCCTGCAGGATGGTGTTGTCCAGGCGCAGCAATACCGTCCCCTTGCTCACGCGTTGCCCGGCCTTGACCAGCACCTGATCCACCACCCCCGACACACGGGTGGTCAAGGCAATGTCGGCGGCCCAACCCGGCATGGCCATCAGCATCGCCCCACCCGCCAGCATCCAGTTTTTCCACATCATTTTTGTGCTCCCTCAGCAGACGGCATATTGCCACCGGACAATGCTTCCAGCCGCGCCAGCGCCAGCGCCAGCCGGTATTCAACCTGCTTGCGCCGTAGCAGCGCCACCTGCGTTTCAGCCATGCTGGTACCCAGATTGGTTCTCAGTTCCAGTTCGTATTCCGCGCGCGACCGCTCCAGCGCCCAGTCCCGATATTCAATCTGCTTGTCGGCGGCGGCCCGACTGGTCTCGCGCAACCACTCGATCTCCTGCAAGGTGTCGAGCAGGGTTTCGGCCAGATCCAGCTTCAGCTTGTCC
>JAIOJU010000054.1 GCA_019911765.1 Thiobacillus sp. | reverse complement strand
GTCAGGAAATCGTGTGAACGGTGCATGCCACGCTTGGACGGGGACTTTTTGTTCTGCTGAACAGCCATTTCTTGCTCCTAAATAAAATCGCGGCGCCATCATACCGATGACGCCCTAAAACCTATTGCGTCCCAGAAACAGGACATTCGCCTTCTGCGTGCATGGCCGCCAGCGGCAGACCCAGCAACACTTCGTCTTCCACCACGTCAACCAGACTCAAAGTCTCGCCCACCAGAATCGCATCACTATCCGGCATCGCGTCCAACCGTTCCAGCTCAACTTCGGTGCGCGCCAGATACACCATGCGATCAATCCCAACCACATACTGCATGCTGCCCAGACAACGCTGGCACGTCATCTCCACCTGACCACTCACAGTCAGCTTCAGGGACAGGCCGCCCAACTGATCCGCACGCCCCGTCACTCGACAGAACAGCGCACCTTGCGTAAATTCCTGGGCAAGGCGCGGGAATTCAGACACGTCAGACCGTGTTTCCCACGACTGCGAATCCTTGCAAAAACGCCGGGGGTCGATCTCAATAGCCTGCAACATGATTCATTCAACCAACAACCGTAGAGTACGTGCACAGGATCAACATGACGCACCCGGCTAAACATTAGCCCGCAATGATATGATTTCGCGTTATTTTTGTCAAAGAAACCCACGCTTTTCCAACGACAGGCGAACTCATGCTTAAAAAAATACTGGTCGCCAACCGGGGCGAGATCGCTGTCCGCATCGTCCGCGCCTGTGCCGAACTGGGTATCAAGTCGGTCGCGATCTATACCGACGCCGACCGCCACGCGCTTCACGTCAAGAAAGCCGACGAGGCCTACCACATCGGCAAGGACCCGATTCTTGGCTATCTGAACGCCCATACGCTGGTCAATCTGGCCGCGGCATCGGGCTGTGACGCGCTGCATCCGGGCTATGGCTTTCTTTCAGAAAACCCCGATCTGGCGACCATTTGCGCGCGCCGCGGCATCCGTTTCATCGGCCCCTCGCCCGACGTGATCCGCCGCATGGGCGACAAGATCCAGGCGCGCAACGCCATGATCCAGGCCGGCATACCGGTGGTGCCGGGCTCGGACCATAACCTGGAAAACGTCGAGGAAGCCCGCTTGCTGGCCAACAAGATCGGGTATCCGGTGATGCTCAAGGCCACCAACGGTGGCGGCGGCCGCGGCATTCGCCGCTGCGACAGCGAGGCGGATTTGCTCAAAAACTACGACCGCGTCGTATCGGAGGCCAGCAAGGCCTTTGGCAAGCCCGAGGTGTTCGTCGAAAAATGCGTGGTCCACCCCAAACACATCGAGGTGCAGATTCTGGGCGACACGCAGGGCAACATCATCCATCTGTTCGAGCGCGACTGCTCGATCCAGCGCCGTAACCAGAAATTGATCGAGATCGCGCCGAGTCCGCAACTGACCGAGTCGCAGCGGCAATACATCGGCAAGCTGGCGGTACGCGCCGCCAAGGCTGTCGGCTATGTCAACGCCGGCACGGTGGAATTCCTGCTCGACAGCGACAACCAGTTCTTCTTCATGGAGATGAACACGCGGCTGCAGGTTGAGCACCCCATCACCGAGACCATCACCGGTGTCGATATCGTGCAGGAGCAGATTCGCATCGCCTCCGGCCTGCCGCTGCAATACAAACAGGATGAGATCAAGCACCGTGGCTTTGCGATCGAATTCCGCGTCAACGCCGAGGATCCGAAAAACGAGTTCCTGCCCAGTCTCGGCCGCATCACGCGCTACTATTCGCCGGGCGGCCCGGGCGTGCGGGTGGACGCGGCGATTTACACCGATTACGTGATTCCGCCCTACTTCGACTCCATGTGCGCCAAGCTCACGGTGTGGAACCTGAACTGGGAAGCCACCATTGCACGGGGCAGCCGCGCGCTCGCCGACATGCTGGTCTATGGCGTGAAAACGACGATCCCCTACTACCAGGAAATCCTCAAGAATCCCGAGTTCCGCAGCGGCCGTTTCAACACCAGCTTCGTGGATGAACACCCGGAACTCACCCAGTACACCGAAAAGAAACCACCGGAAGTGATTGCCGCCGCCATCGCCGCCGCCATTGCTGCACATCAGGGACTGTAAATCATGGTCAAAGTACATATCACCGAACTCGTTCTGCGCGATGGTCACCAGTCGCTCATCGCCACCCGCATGCAGACTGCCGACATGCTGCCGATCTGCAGCGCGCTCGACCAGATCGGCTTCTGGTCGCTGGAAGCCTGGGGGGGTGCCACTTTCGACGCCTGCGTGCGCTTTTTGCGTGAAGATCCGTGGGAACGTCTGCGCAAACTGCGCAAGGCCCTGCCCAACACGCGTATCCAGATGCTGCTGCGTGGGCAAAACCTGCTCGGCTATCGCAACTATTCCGACGATGTAGTGCGCGCGTTCGTACAGAAATCAGCCGATAACGGTGTCGACGTCTTCCGCATCTTCGATGCGATGAATGACCTGCGCAACCTGCGTGTCTCGGTCGAGGCCGTAAAAGCTGCCGGCAAGCACGCCGAGGGTACCGTCAGCTTCACCACCAGCCCCGTGCACGACATTGCCTACTTCGTCGAACTCGCCAAGGGACTGGCCGAGATGGGTTGCGACAGCATCGCCATCAAGGACATGGCGGGCCTGCTCACACCCTACACGGCGTTCGAGCTGGTCACCGCGATCCGTCAAGCCACCCAACTCCCCATTCACACCCACAGTCACGCCACCTCCGGCCTGGCGCACATGACACATCTCAAGGCCGTGGAGGCAGGCGCCTCCATCATCGACACCTGCGTCGGCGCATTTGCCGAAGGCGCCAGCCATCCCACCACGCAGAGCCTGGTCGCCGCGCTCGCCGGTACCGAATACGATACCGGGCTTTCGCTGCCGCAGATCGAGGAAGTGTCGGCCTACTTCAAGGAAGTGCGCAAGAAATACTGGCAATTCGAATCGGCCTTCACCGGCACCGACACCCGCGTGCTGATCAACCAGGTGCCGGGCGGGATGATTTCCAACCTCGCCAACCAGCTCAAGGAACAGGGCGCGATCGACAGGATGGACGCCGTGCTCGAGGAAATCCCGCGTGTGCGCGAAGACCTTGGTTTCCCGCCGCTGGTCACGCCCACCTCGCAGATTGTCGGCACCCAGGCTGCATTGAACGTCATGACCGGCGCACGCTACAAATCAGTGACCAACGAAGTAAAGCTCTACCTTCAGGGCCGCTACGGCCAGGCGCCGGGGCACGTCAACGAAGAAGTGCGCAAGATGGCCATTGGCGACCTCGAAGTCACCACCTGTCGCCCAGCCGACCTGCTGGGTGACGAGCTCGACAAGCTGCGCGGGGAAATCGACAGCCTGGCCAAGTCCGACGAGGATGTGCTGACCTACGCCATGTTTCCAGAGATCGGCAAAACCTGGCTGCAGGAACGCGCCGCCGGCAGCCTCAGGCCTGAATCGCTGCTGCCGCCAGGAAATACCGGGCAAGACAATGCGCCGCGCTACGCCGCCGATGAATTCAAGATCACGCTGCACGGCGAGACCTACCACATCAAGCTGACGGGCAGCGGCCATGCGGACGCCACTCAACGACCCTACTTTGTATCGATTGACGGTGTCTCGGAAGAAGTCCTGGTCGAGGCACTGAACGAAGTTGCCGTGTCCACGGGCGGCGACGGCGCGCCGCGCAAAACCGCTGCAACTACGGTCGCACCCGGACAAAAACCGCGTCCCAGCCACCCCGGCCACGTCACCGCCGCCATGCCCGGCACCATTGTCGACGTGCTGGTGAGCATCGGACAGAACGTGAAGGCTGGCGACGGCGTGCTGGTGATCGAGGCAATGAAAATGGAAAACGAAGTGCAGGCGCCGATCGCCGGTGTCGTCATCAGCATCTTCGCCAAGAAAGGTGACGCCGTCACCCCCGACATGGCGCTGGTCGAGATCCAACCCGAATGACCCTCGTTCTGGCTTCCACCTCACGCTACCGGCGCGAGTTGCTGACACGACTGGGGATGCCGTTCGAGGTACTCTCACCCGATGTCGATGAAACCCCGCTGCCGGATGAATCGCCCTCGGCCACGGCCCTGCGCCTGTCGGTACTCAAGGCACAGGCCGCCGCCACGGCTTACCCCGACGCCCTCATCATCGGCTCCGACCAGGTACTGATGCTGGACAGCGAACAACTCGGCAAATCCGGCAACTTCGACAATGCCTTTGCCCAGCTGAAAAAAATGCAGGGCAAGGCGATGGTGTTCCACACTGCGCTGACCCTCTTGAACAGCCGCACCGGCCGCACCCAGACACGCGACGTACCGACCGTGGTTCACATCCGTCCGCTCACCGATGCGCAGATCGCCGCTTATCTCGAAAAAGAGCAGCCCTACGACTGCGCTGGCTCGGCCAAGAGCGAATCGCTCGGCATCGCTCTGATGGAGCGTATGGACAGCCCCGATCCCACCGCCTTGATCGGCCTGCCGCTGATGGCGCTGACTGAAATGCTGCTGAACGAAGGCGTGGACGTGCTGACCGCGCCGAAAGCATCCTGATGGCCAGCGGCACGCTTTACCTGATCCCGGTACCGCTCGGCCCGGTCAGCCCGGATACGTGCCTGCC
>JAIOJU010000005.1 GCA_019911765.1 Thiobacillus sp. | reverse complement strand
GCCAGTTCAACATGCTGTATCTCTATGGCGCGGGCGAGGTGCCGATTTCCATCATGTCCGACCCGGGCGACCGCAGCGGGATCGGCCATACCATTCGGGCGCTCGGACGCGTCACCCAGGGACTGGCCGCGCTGCAACCCGGCGACAAGGTGGGGCTGCGCGGGCCGTTCGGCCGGGGCTGGCCGCTGCAGGAGGTGGGCGGCAACGACATCGTGCTGGTAACCGGCGGACTGGGGTGCGCGCCGGTGGTGTCGGTCATTCATTACATCCTGAAAAGGCGCGAGCGCTACGGCAAGCTGGTCATCATCCAGGGCGTGAAGCACGCCGAAGACCTGATCTGGCGCGAGCAGTACGACCGCTGGGCCAAGCTGCCCAACACCCAGGTGCTGGTGGCGGCGACCCACGGTGCCGCACTGTGGCCCTGGCATGTCGGCCACGTGGCGGAACTGTTCAGCCTGGCCCGGTTCAATCCAACGCGTGCAGCGGCGATGATGTGTGGACCGGAAGGCATGATGCGGGCAGCGGCGGATACCCTGTTGCAACGCGGGCTGCCGCCATCGCGCCTGTTCCTGAGCATGGAGCGCAACATGCAGTGTGCGGTGGGACGCTGCGGGCATTGCCAGTTTGGCGGCGCGTTCGTCTGTCGCGATGGTCCCGTGTTCAGCTGGAACGAGGCGAAACCCCTGCTTGCGCACCGGGGGTTCTGATGGCTGCGAGCATGCACCCCTCCATCAAGCCCCGTGTGGCGGTCCACAAATTCAGCTCCTGCGACGGCTGCCAGCTGGCCTTTCTCAATCTGGGCGAGGATTTGCTCGCACTCGCCGAGCGGGTCGAACTGGTGCATTTCGCCGAAGCCGGGCCGCTCGATCCCGATACCGACGTGGATGTGGCGTTTGTCGAAGGCAGTGTCTCCACACCGGAAGACCAGACCCGCATCCAGCATATTCGCCAGCACAGCCGCCTGCTGATCGCCATCGGCGCCTGCGCCACCTCCGGCGGCATCCAGGCCTTGCGCAACGGCGCCAACCATGCGGAATGGGTGGCGCAGATCTACAGCCATCCCGAGGCCATCGACAGCCTGGAGCGATCCACGCCGATAGCGAACCACGTCAAAGTGGATTTCGAGCTGTGGGGCTGTCCGGTTAGCGGTCCACAAATATTGGCGGTGGTGAATGCCCTGCTGTTCGGCGTGGCGCCGCGCGACAACGCCGACAAGGTCTGCACCGAATGCAAGCGGCGCAATCTGACCTGCGTCATGGTCAGCCACGGCGTGGCCTGCATGGGGCCGGTGACGCGGGCCGGCTGCGGCGCCCTGTGCCCAAGCCTGGGGCGTGACTGCTATGGCTGTTACGGCCCGGCCGAGAATGCCAATACCGATGCGCTGGCAGCGCAATTCAGCCATCTGGGGCTGGCGCCGCAGGCCATCGCCCGGCGCTTCCAGTCGATCAACAGCCAGGCACCGGTTTTCCTGGCAGCAGCCGGCAAGGTGAGGTCGCGCGATGACTGAACGGAAACGGAGCGTTGCGATACACGTGCCCGTACTGACCCGGGTGGAAGGCGAGGGCGCGCTCGACCTGCGCATCGACAACGGCGAGATTGCCGAGCTGCGCCTGCGCATTTTCGAGCCGCCGCGTTTCTTCGAGAAGTTTCTCGAAGGCCGCAGTTACACCGAAGTCCCCGACATGGTGGCGCGCATCTGCGGCATCTGCCCGGTGGCGTATCAGGTCACTGCCGCGCAGGCGCTGGAAAAGCTGTTCGGCGTCGAACTCGACCCGTGGGCGCGCGACATGCGCCGGGTGTTTTACTGCGGCGAGTGGATCCAGAGTCACAGCCTGCACATCCACCTGCTGGCCGCGCCGGATTTTTTCGGCTGCAGCAGCGCGATCGAACTGGCGCGCATCGCTCCCGACGAAGTGCGCCGCGGGCTGCGGATCCAGTCCCTGGGCAACGAGCTGATGGACTTGTTCGGTGCGCGCTCGGTGCATCCGGTGGGGATACGCGTCGGCGGCTTTCACGCCGCGCCCGAGTTGTCCCGCATCGCCGCCATCCGGGAAAAACTGCGCGCCGCGTTGCCGGAAGCCGAAGCGCTGATCCGCTGGGCGGCCGGCATCCCGGTGCCGCAGGACGACCAGGATTTCGTGTCGGTCGCAGTGCAGCATCCGCGCGACTATGCCATCGAGCGCGGGCAGATTGGCGCCAGCGACGGGCTGCGCATCGAAGCCGAAGCGTTCGATGCTCATTTTGCCGAACATCACGTAGCCTTTTCCACCGCGCTGTTCAGCACCTATCGGCAGCAGCCGTATCTGGTCGGCCCGCTGGCCCGGCTCAACCTGAATTACGCGAATCTGCCCGAACGGGTTCAAGTGCTGCTGGCCGAAACGGGATTCGCATTGCCCAGCAGCAACCTGTTCCACAGCCTGGTGGCACGGGCGCTGGAAATTCTGCTGGCGCTGCACGAAGCGCTGCGCCTGCTCGACACCTACCGCATGCCGGATTCGCCGTTTGTGCCGGTTACGCCGCGCGCCGGCGTGGCCACGGCCTGTACCGAAGCGCCGCGCGGCCTGCTGTGGCACCGCTATGAAATGGACGACAGCGGCTGCGTGGTCAATGCGCGCATCGTGCCACCCACCAGCCAGAATCAGGGTCGCATCGAGGAAGACCTGCGGCTGTCGCTGCTCAATTTCGGGCTGGACCAGCCGGACGATGCATTGCGGCTGCACTGTGAAAAGGTCATCCGCAACTACGATCCCTGCATTTCCTGCGCGACGCATTTTCTGAACCTGAACGTCGAGCGGACATGAGCCGGATACGCATCCTGGGTATCGGCTCGCCGTCGGGTGACGATCAGGCCGGCTGGCTGGTCATCGATGCCTTGTCGAACAGCGGCTTGCGGACGGGGGGCGATTTGCATTTCGAGAAGCTGGACCGCCCGGGCGCCAGCCTGATTCCCTTGCTGGTCCAGGCCGACTGGGTCATTCTGATCGACGCGATGGCCAGCCAGCCCCTGCCAGACACCCTTGGCGAAAGCCGGGCCCAGGCAGGGCAGATCCGTCATTTTGACGGCCAGAGCTGGCCGGATTACCGCCATGGCCTGTCCAGCCATGGCCTGGGCGTGATCGAGTCCTTGTCCCTGGCGCGGGAACTGGGAGAGCTGCCGGCCCGGATGGATGTTTACGGGATTGAAGCGGAACAGGTACAGGCGGGGTGTCCGGCCGGGGAAACCGTGCAAGCCAGTGCGCAACGACTTGCCGCACACATTGCCGCAGAATTGGCGCGCAGCGGTGTTTACGCATCACCGGGCTGATGGGGGGGCTGCTGAACGGCAGGCATGCGATCCAGCCGATGCTCAGAAATCGGGGTTTCTGGCCGTTAAGTCTCCACTTGGTCCAGTGCGCTGCCTGGTGACGTATTCTGGCACCAGTTTGAGTATGCAGGAATGGAACATAAGCTGTTGGATAGTACGGAAAATGCAGCATGTCGTCATGAACGTGTTGGCATAGGCCATGAAACATGGTCATGCGTCATCTCTTGAATGGTTTTCATCGAAAGGAATCTCATGCGTTTAGCACTGATCGGTTTGGGGAAAATGGGTGGCAACATGACGCGCCGCATGCGTCGTTCGGGTCTGGAGGTGGTGGGGTATGACCGCAATCCGGAAGTAGTGGCCGGGTTGGCGGACGAAGTGGGCATGATCGCGGCAAGCTCGGCGCTGGATGCGGTCGACAAGCTCACCTCGCCACGCGTGGTCTGGCTGATGCTGCCGAGCGGCGATCCCACTGAAAAGCAGTTGCAGGAGCTGGCCCCCAGGCTTTCCAGGGGCGATATCGTGGTCGATGGCGGCAACTCCAATTACAAGGAAAGCCAGCGCCGTGGCGCCTGGCTGGCGGAGCAGGGCATCGGCTTCATGGATGCCGGTACCTCGGGTGGCGTGTGGGGACTGGAAAATGGCTATTGCCTGATGGTGGGCGCGACCCCCGAAGTGGCGCAAACGCTGGAGCCGGTACTCAAGGCGCTGGCACCGGCGGCGGATCACGGCTGGGCGCATGTCGGCCCGATCGGAGCGGGACACTATTCCAAGATGATCCACAACGGCATCGAATACGGAATGATGCAGGCACTGGCCGAGGGCCTCGACCTCCTGAAGGGCAAGCAGGAATTCAATTTCGACCTGGCACAACTCACTGAACTGTGGCGCCACAGCTCGGTGGTCAGGAGCTGGCTGCTCGACCTGACCGCCGATGCCCTGAAAGGGGATCAGGAACTGGCCAATGTTGCACCCTATGTATCCGACTCCGGGGAAGGGCGCTGGACCGTGATCGACTCGGTCGAACAGGGTATCGCCGCGCCGGTACTGACCCTGGCCCTGCAGATGCGCTTCGCCAGCCAGGATGACCGGGGCTACAACTATCGCCTGCTATCGCTGATGCGCAATGCCTTTGGCGGGCATGACGTGAAGAGCCTGGACAAAGGTAAATGACGCAGTTAGGGCTTGTCACACTAATTAGGCGAAGCGAATGAAGAAGTGTGGAATTGGTTGGGAAATCGCAAAACACCGTTGAATTTGTTGCTTTTGTTCTGAGGATTTTTAAAAACCCTACATCAAGTCTTGCCTTTATCCAGCCGTTATAACTCGTGTCGCTTCAGCCATGCACAACCTGAAGGTACCGAGTTATATGCGCACAAAAACAAACCTGCCTGACGCGCACAGCATGCCTGTCCAGACGGATGATCAGGTGTCGCGTCACCCTGGTCCTGGTCAAGGATTTTCTGTTCGCCGCATCCATGCACTGCTGTTCTGCCTGCCTCTGCTGGCGGCGCCCGTTTGGGCGAATGCAGTTGTCACCGATATCACTGAGTTGAGTCTCGAACAGCTGCTCGACGTCTCCATCATCGGTGCGTCCAAATACGAGCAAAAGCAGGACAAGGTGGCCGCTGCCGTCAGCGTCATCACCCGCAACGAAATCAAGGCATTCGGCTGGCGCACCCTGAACGATGCACTGGCCAGCCTGCCCGGCATCCACACCACCTACGATCGCCAGTACAGTTATCTGGGCACGCGTGGCTTCGGCCTGCCAGGTGACTACAACACGCGGGTGCTTGTCACCGTCGACGGCAATCGGTGGAACGACGTGGTCTACGATGGCGCCGCATTCGGGCGGGCATTGCCGCTCGACATGGATCTGGTCGAGCGCATCGAATTCATCCCCGGCCCGGGCGGCGCGGTGTATGGGCAGAATGCGCTGTTCGGCGTGGTTAATGTCATTACCCGCAACGGCGCAGGGCTGGACGGCGCCGAAACGGCGGTGTCCTACCAAGACCCGGGGGCGGCCCGGGAAGGGCGGGCGACCTGGGGCAAGGTGCTGGATAACGGGCTCGATGTGCTGGTGTCCGTCTCGGCTTACAAGGCTGAAGGCGAAGACCGATTCTTTGATTATCCCGGCGCAGGGCCCGGTGGCACCGATGTGTCTGGCGTGGCGGCCAACATGGACGGCGAAAAGAACAGGATGTTTTTCACCCGCATGGGTCGTGGGCCATGGTCGTTCGATCTCGCCTACGGTGACCGCAGCAAGGACGATCCGACTGCTTCCTACTACGGTGATGCGCTGGCACCCGGCCAGTACCAGCGGGATCGTTCCCTGCTGACGCAACTGCAGTATCAGGACAGCTTCCACGATGACACCCTGCAACTGTCGGGTCGGCTGTTTCTGGGAAGGTCGCGTTATACCGGGCTGTTCAACTATAGCGGTGTCCCCAATCTGGCCACCGGTTCCGGCGACTGGCAGGGTGTCGAGATGCGCCTGCTTTCCACTGCCTGGATGGGCCACACGCTGATGCTGGGGATGGAATATCAGGACAACTCCCGGCAGGACCAGGGCAATGAGGATCTTGCCGATCCTGCCAACAATCTCTTGATATCCCGGTCGGGCTGGCGTGCCGGCGTGTATGTCCAGGATGAATGGACGCTCGGCGACAGTGTGACTGCGACCCTGGGTCTGCGGCTCGATCGCAACAACGTCACCGGCAATGATCTCAGCCCGCGTGCGGCACTGATCTGGCAGGTGACCCCGGATACCACGCTGAAAGCACTGTATGGCCGAGCGCATCGCGCGCCCAACGTCTATGAACGTGACTTCGATGATGGGCTGTCGCAGATTGCCAATCCGGACCTGGAAGGCGAAACGATCGACACCCTGGAACTGGTGATCGATCAGCGCGTGGGGCGCAGCCTGGGTTTGCGTGCCTCAGTTTATCAATGGTCGATGCAGGGGCTGGTGACACTGGGGACGGAGGCGATCAGCGGCTTGTCGCAGTATCAGACCGGGGAGGATGTGAAGGCCAGGGGCGTGGAGCTGTCCGCCGACAAGACCTGGGACTGGGGCGGGCGCTTGCGCGGCAGCCTGTCCTATCAGGACGTGGCCTACAAGAGCGGGGCCGGGCTGGACAATGCGCCGCAGCTGCTGGGCAAGCTCAATTTTTCCGGCCCGCTGGCTGCAACCGGCCTGCGCCTGGGGTACGAACTCCAATACTCCAGTGAACGCCAGGCCATCGATGGCACGGATCTGGGCGGCTACTGGCTCTCCAATTTCCAGCTCAGCTCGGATAAATGGGTGAAGGGACTGGAAGTGTCGCTCGGGCTCTACAACCTGTTCGACACCCGTTACGCACATCCGGGATCAGACACCAATTGGCAAAATGCCCTGGAGCAGGACGGACGCAGCGCCAGGCTGAAAATGGCCTATCGTTTCTGACAGATATTTCGCATGGTGACCGCCTTCAAACTCAAGATCGTGTTGCTGCTGACCATGGGCCTTGCGCTATCCGGCAGTCACGCGCTTGCACAGGCCACCCCGGAATACCGCGCCAAGGCTGGCTTTCTTTACAACTTCATCGCCTTTACCGAATGGCCTTCGACAGTGGGCAGTCCGCTCACCCTGTGCGTGTATGGCGCCGACCCTTTCGGTGAAGAACTTGCTGCGCTGCAGGACAAGACCGTTGGCGGGCGCAGCCTCGCCACGCGGCAGGCGAACAACCTGATCCAGCTGAAAGGCTGTCAGGTGGTGTTCATCGCAAGCCCGGCCATCAATGATCTGCCGCGGATACTGGACGCCCTGCAGGGCGGGCCCGTGCTGACCATATCGGACACACCGGGCGCGCTTGATGCCGGTGTGGGCATCAATATGATGCTCAGGCAAGGCAAGATTGCTTTTGAAGTCAATCAGGAAGCCACACGCACCGCCCAGTTGAATCTCAGCTCAAAACTATTGCGTCTGGCGAGCAGGGTGCGTCAATGAAACACGTGCTGCCGACCGCCAGGCTGACGACTCTGGGAGACCGCCTGCAGCGCGTCAACCGGATCACGCTGGGTTTTGCCTTGCTGATCGTCGCCCTGCTCATCATTGCCAGCAGCTTTTCGATCAGCCTGTTTTCCCTGGTGGACGCGAGCAGAGTCAAGGCCAGCGTGCTGGCCGAAAACGCCAGTGCCAGTCTGATGTTTCAGGATGCACGCTCGGCGCAGGAACTGCTTCAGTCCCTTCAGCAGTCGCCGGATGTCCATGCAGCCGCGCTTTACGATAAGAACCGGCAACAGTTTGCGAGTTTTGTCGTTCCTGAGCACAGCGTTCCCGCATCGATCGGATCGTTGCAGGAAAACATGGCCTATGGGTGGGAATATTTGAACTTCACGCAACCCGTCATGCTTGATGGCGAATTGATCGGCGGACTTTACCTGAATGTTGACCTGGCGATGCTTTACATGCAAATGGCCTGGCAGGCCACTATTACACTGGGGGCTGCCTTTCTGGCCATGCTGGTTGCAAACACCCTGCTGCGGCGTCTGAATCGATCGGTTCTTCAACCGATCAACGGGCTGTCAGCCCTGATGGAGCAGGTTTCCGATCAGAATGATTATTCGGCCCGGGCCGGCCCCAGTGACATTACCGAATTGAATGCACTGGCCGAGGGCTTCAACGACATGCTGGAGCAAATCCAGCAACGCGATATCGCGCGCAAGGAAGCGGAAAACAAAACGCTCAGACTTGCCTACTTTGACAGCCTGACCGGGTTGCCCAACCGGCAGTCCTTCCTGGAACGGCTGGGTCGTGAAGTCCGGATTGCCGAACGCGAAAAAACCCGGCTCGCGATCCTGTTCATGGATCTGGACGGATTCAAGGGTATCAACGACAGCATGGGCCACAATACCGGTGATCTGATCCTGCAATGGGCAGCCGACCGGTTGCAGCAGGGCATTCGCCCCTATGACATGGTGGTGCGAGCACCCATTGACGAGTCTGAAGTTGAACTTGCCCGCCTAGGCGGGGACGAGTTCACGGCCTTGATTCCCCGCATAGCCAAGCCGGAGGATGCGCTGCTGGTCGCGCATCGTATCCGTGAGCTGATGCGCCGCCCCTTCGTGCTCGAAGGGCGTGAGGTGGTATTGACCGCCAGCATCGGTATCGCCGTTTATCCGGATGACGGCGAAGATGCTTCCAGTCTGCTCAAGCATGCAGACACGGCCATGTATCACGCCAAGGACGAGGGCCGTGACAATTGTCAGTTCTACAGTGCGTCGCTCACTGAGCGCGTGCAGCATCGCCTCAATCTGGAAAGCAATCTGCGACATGCGCTTGCCCGCAACGAATTCAGTCTGGTCTACCAGCCCCAGTTTGATCTTATACGTGGGAGCATCCAGTCGGTCGAGGCGCTGATTCGCTGGAACCATCCGGAACAGGGCGTCATTCCCCCGCTGGACTTCATCCCGCTGGCGGAAGAAAACGGCCTGATCGTGCCGATTGGCGAATGGGTGTTGCGTACCGCCTGTGCGGATGCGGCCCGCTGGCGGCATGAGGGGCATGCTTTGCGCGTGGCAGTGAATCTGTCGCCCATGCAGTTCAAGGATCCGGAACTGGTCAAGATGGTGCTCGGTATTCTGGGACAGACCGGGTTGCCACCGGAATTACTGGAACTGGAAATCACGGAAGGCGCGGTGATGGAGGACAGTGGTGCCACGCTGGCCACGCTGGAAGCCTTGAGTCTGCAGCGGGTGCAGATTGCGCTGGACGATTTCGGTACCGGTTATTCATCCATGAGCTATCTCAAGCGCATGCCGTTGAACAATCTCAAGGTAGACCAGAGTTTTGTGAAGGGTTTGCCTCATGACCGGGATAACCGGGCGATCGTCCGGGCGATTCTTTCCATGGCCCGGAACCTGGGGTTCAGCGTGACGGCCGAGGGGGTGGAAACGCTGGAGCAGGCTGACGCCCTGAAGAAGATGGCCTGCGATACCTTGCAGGGCTATTACTTCAGCCGGCCGGTTCCCGCTGCGGATATTCCTGCGCTCCTGAGCCGGCAGTGGCTGGCGGATGGACCGAGTACCTGTTTTATTGATCCGGCATCCGCTGCCGCATCAGACCAGGGGGCGTGAACAGACGCTGGCGATCAGAGGTCTTCGCGTCGCAGCATGAACACGAACTGATCGCCGCTTTCCGTATCCAGCCAGGTAAAGGGCAGGTTGGGATAGGCGGCCTCGAGGACGTCGCGGTTGTGGCCGATTTCCACCACCAGCAGGCCGCCCGGATTGAGGTGGGCTTTGGCCTGGCTCAGGATTTCCCGGGTGGCGTCCAGGCCATCTTCGCCCGATCCCAGTGCCAGCGCGGGTTCTGCCAGGTATTCCGGCGGCAGCGTCGCCACCGACTCGGCGTTCACATAGGGCGGGTTGCTGAGGATGACATCGTAGGTGCGGCCATCCAGCGCCGCGAACAGATCCGATTCGATGCGCTCGATCCGGTCATCCAGTCCGTAATCGGCGATGTTGCGGTCGGCCACCTCCAGCGCATCCTTTGAGAGATCAACGGCATCCACCTGGGCATGGGGAAAATTGAGGGCTGCCAGAATGGCCAGGCAGCCGGACCCGGTGCACATGTCCAGCACGCTTGCCACTTCGTCCGGGCTTTCGATCCACGGCGCAAGCTGCTCGTGCAGCAATTCGGCGATGTGGGAACGCGGCACGATCACGCGCTCGTCGACATAAAAAGGATGTTCGCCGAGCCAGGCTTGGTGGGTGAGATAGGCAGCAGGCAGGCGTTCCCTGACCCGGCGTTCGATCATGGCCTGCACCTGTTCCGATTCGCCATGTGTCAGGCTGGCGTCGAGGAAGGGGTCGAGCCGGTCGAGCGGCAGATGCAGGGTGTGCAGGATCAGATAGGCCGCTTCGTCGAAGGCGTTGTCCGAGCCGTGACCAAAAGACAGTTTGGCCTCATTGAAGCGCGACACCGCAAAGCGCAGCCAGTCGCGCACGGTGATGAGGGATTCGGTGTCGTCGAAGTGATTCATTTCAGTCCTGAGAAATTGTCCACGAAGCAGAGAAATTTATCCGCGGAGAGCGTGAAGGGGTACAAAGAAGAAAAACTTATCCGCGAAGTACGCGAAGGAACGCGAAGAAAAGCATTTGCTATTAACGATCAGGCAGTTGTGCTCTTGTTTTCAAGGTTTTACTTCGCGTTCCTTCGTGTACTTCGCGGATGAAAAAAGATTCACCCCAGCAATTTCTCCAGCGTCTTCTGGTAAATCTCCGCCAATTGCTCGATGTCTTCCACGGCCACGTGTTCATTCAGCTTGTGGATGCTGGCGTTGAGCGGGCCGAATTCGACCACCTCGCGGCAGATATCGGCGATAAAGCGTCCGTCCGAGGTGCCGCCCGTGGTGGAAAGTCCGGGGGTGATGCCGGTGACTTCGTGGATGGCCTCGCTGAGTCGATCGCACAGCGGACCGCGCGGAGTCAGGAAAGGCTTGCCCGACAGGTTCCAGTCGATTTCGAAATCGAGACCGTGGCTTTCGAGAATCTCGTTCATCGCATCCATCAGGCCGTCGGCCGTGCTGGCGGTGGAAAACCGGAAATTGAACTGGATCTCGATCGTGTCGGGGATGACATTGGTCGCCCCGGTGCCGGCATGGATGTTGGAGATCTGCCAGGTGGTGGGCGGAAACCAGGCATTGCCCTCGTCCCACATGGTATCGGCCAGTTCGGCAATCGCCGGTGCAGCGAGGTGGATGGGATTCTTGGCCAGGTGCGGGTAGGCGATATGGCCTTGCACGCCCTGGATGCGCAGGGTCCCGGACAGGGAGCCGCGGCGGCCATTCTTGATGGTGTCGCCAAACTCGGCTGCGCTGGTGGGTTCGCCCACGATGCAATAGTCGAGCAATTCGCCGCGGGCTTTCAGGGTCTCGACCACGCGTACCGTGCCATCGGTGGCGGGGCCTTCTTCATCCGCGGTCAGCAGAAAGGCGATCGAGCCCGTGTGATCGGCATGATCGGCAAGGAAGCGTTCGGTTGCCATGATAAAGGCGGCGATCGAGCTTTTCATGTCGGCGGCGCCGCGTGCGTACAACTGGCCGTCGCGTATGGTTGGCTCAAACGGGGCGGACAGCCATTGATCCAGCGGCCCGGTCGGCACGACATCGGTATGGCCGGCAAAGCAGACCAGCGGCGCGCTGGCACCCAGGCGAGCCCACAGATTATCGACGCCGTTGTGATTCATGCGCTCGATGTGAAAGCCAAGTTTTTCCAGGCGTGCGGCGACAATATCCTGGCAGCCCGCATCGTCAGGCGTCAGCGAATGTCGCTTGAGCAGTTCGACTGCAAGCGCCAGGGTTTCATTCTTGGGTGTTTCATCGGCCATGTCGGGTCACGCTCCAAAAATGGCTTGATATTGGTCTTCGGCAAAACCGAGGTGGTAGCGACCGTCATGTTCCAGCACCGGCCGCTTGATCACGCTGGGCTGGGCCTGCATCAGGGCAATCGCACTGGCTTCGTCGCTGACGGCGGCTTTTTCCGCATCCGAAAGCTTGCGCCAGGTGGTGCCGCGCGTGTTGACCAAAGCCTGCCAGCCGGTTTGTGCCACGACCTTGCGCAACCAGGTTGCATCGACGCCCTGTTTCCTGAAATCGTGGAAGGTGAAATCAAGCGCGTGTCCGGCAAGCCAGGCGCGCGCTTTCTTGACAGTGGTGCAGTTGGGAATGCCAAAGAGTGTCATGCCATTCGGTCGTCGGCGGCAGAATCCGGCCGGGCGACGTAAAATCAGGAAAAGAACAATCTGCGATTCTACCCGACTGATGCATCCTGCCGTCCATTCTCATACCGCCCCGCCGCCGATTGGCGATCCCAGTCTGCGTTCGATTGGCCGACTGTTTCCCTATTTGTGGGAGTTCCGCGGCCGGGTGCTGCTGGCGCTGGCGCTGCTGGTGGGGGCCAAGATGGCCTCGGTGGCGGTGCCCTTGGTACTCAAGGAAATCATCGATGCGCTCGACAGGCCGCGTCCCGAACTGATATTGCCGCTGGCTTTTATCCTGGGCTATGGCGTGCTGCGGTTTGCCAGCACTACCTTTTCCGATCTGCGCGATGTGATCTTTGCCAAGGTGACGCAGCGTGCGATGCGCCGCATCAGCATGGCGGTGTTCAAGCATCTGCATGCCTTGTCGTTGCGCTTTCATCTGGAGCGCCAGACGGGTGGCATCACGCGCGATATCGAACGCGGCTCCAAGGCCATGTCGAGCCTGGTGGGCTATCTGCTGTTCCGGATTACCCCGACGCTGCTGGAAATCCTGATGGTCGCGGCCATCCTGTTCGTCAAGCTTGACTGGATATTCGGGGTGATCACCCTGATCACCCTGGCAGCCTACATCGGCTTCACCATCACCATCACCGAATGGCGTACCCAGTTCGTGCGGCGCGCCAACGCGCTCGACTCCGAGGCCTATGGCCGCGCCGTGGACAGTCTGCTGAACTACGAGACCGTCAAATATTTCGGTAACGAACGATATGAAGCCCAGCGTTACGACAAGAGCCTGATCGAGTGGGAAGAAATGGCGCTGAAGTCGCAGCGCTCGCTCGGTATGCTGAATGCGGCGCAGGCGCTGGTGATTGCGATCGGCGTGACGCTGATGGTGCTGCGTGCGGCCAATGGCGTGGTTGAGGGCACGTTGACGCTGGGCGATCTGGTGATGGTCAACGCCTTCCTGCTGCAGATGTTCCAGCCCTTGAGCTTTCTCGGCGTGATGTATCGCCAGATCAAGGAATCGATCACCGATGTCGAGCGCATGTTTGCCTTGTTGAACCGGCCACGCGAAGTGGAGGATGCAGCCGATGCGCGCGAACTGGACGTGGCGGCAGGGGAAGTGAGATTCGAGCAGGTCAGCTTTGCCTACAATCCCGACCGGCCGATTCTGCATGACGTGAGCTTTACCGTCCCCGCCGGCAAGACCCTGGCGGCAGTGGGTTCCAGCGGTGCCGGCAAGTCGACGCTTGCCCGCTTGCTGTTCCGTTTTTACGACGTGGGGGCGGGAAGCATCACGATCGACGGTCAGGACATCCGCCATGCCACTCAGGACAGCCTGCGTGCCGCTATCGGGGTGGTGCCGCAGGACACCGTGCTGTTCAACGACAGCATCTACTACAACATTGCCTACGGCCGGCCCGAGGCCACGCGCGACGAAGTGATCGAAGCGGCGCGCGCGGCGCATATCCTTGAGTTTATTGAAAGCCTGCCGCAGGGCTGGGATACCGTGGTCGGTGAGCGGGGCCTCAAGTTGTCGGGCGGCGAAAAACAGCGCGTAGCCATCGCCCGCACCTTGTTGAAGAACCCGGTCATCCTGATTCTGGATGAAGCCACCTCGGCGCTCGACACCAAAACCGAAAAAGCCATCCAGGCCGAACTGCTGGAAATCGCCCGCAGCCGCACCAGCCTGATCATCGCGCACCGCCTGTCCACCGTGGTCGAGGCCGACGAGATCCTGGTGATGGAAGGCGGCCGCATCGTCGAACGCGGACGTCACCCCGAGCTGCTGGCGAGAAACGGCGTGTACGCGCACATGTGGGCATTGCAGCAGCAGGCCGAGGACGAAGCCGGCTGATGGCGCGTCCTTCGACCGGGCTCAGGACAGGCCTGCTGCAGCCGGGCGTGCGGCGGCGCGAGGTGTGGGCG
>JAIOJU010000053.1 GCA_019911765.1 Thiobacillus sp. | reverse complement strand
AACCTGCATGCCCGCTGACCGCGCCCACCATCGGCAGGCGGTCTGGCAGGATGGCACGCAAGGACGCGCGACCGCTCACGGCATCCGCTAAAAAACGCGAACCCGCGCCCGGCAGGATGGCTTCCAGCCGCGCCAGATTGGCAAGATCGCTTTCGCGGCGCGGCGCGGTGTCCTCATCATCGTGCTCGTAGGTCGCACCGACCAGTGGCCGGGACGGGCCCAGCGCCACATAGCCTTCGCGTGTGATCACCCGCCGGATTTCCGGCAGGCTGCCTGTCGGCAACTGCGTAATCTGCCCGCGCTCGACATGAAGCGGCCAGGCCTGGCCGGGCGCCAGACTCAAAACATCGCGCGCGTTCGCCAGCACCACCGCATCGGCTTCGGCCAGCACCGTCCCTTCGCCGTCGATCACCTGCCAGCCGGCTGACGTGGCCTGCACGCGCGCAACACCACAGCCGGTCCTTAGCCGGATGGCCGGATGATCAAGCCAGGCGCGGCAAAGTCCGCCCGGCACCACCCAGCCTGCAGTCGGATAGAACACGCCGGGGCCGGATACGGGCCAGTTCGCCAGATCGCGGGCTTCGTCCTGTTCCACCCAGCGCGCAAAGCCGGCGGGCGGTTCCGTCTCGTCCAGCGCCCGTTTCTGCTTCACGGCAACCTCCGCATTCTTGGGCAGGTGCAGCACGCCGCAGCGCGACCATTCCAGCCTTGCGCCCAAAGCCGCCCACGCCCGCAGGTCATGCAGAAAGGCTGCTCGCGTCAGGCGGCTGGCGCGGTTGTCGTCGCGCGAGATCAGCGGGCGGAACACCGCCATCGGATTGCCCGATGCGCCCTGTGCCATCTGTTCGGCGCGTTCCAGCACGGTGACGGCCACGCCGCGCCGGGCCAGGGCATGCGCCAGCGCCGAACCCGCCACCCCGGCACCGATCACGGCAACATGCCTGGGTGGCGCAACGGGAATGGCCTGGCGACCCTCCCCCTCGAAGCGCGCTGCCAGACAGCTGCGTTTACGGCCAAAGCCGGTGCGTTTTTCGCAGGAAAATCCGGCCCGCGCCAGGCCTTCGCGCACAGCGCCCATCACCGTGTAGGTCGCAGCAGTTGCACCCGGTTGGGCCAGCCGAGCCAGCGTGTAAAACAGCTTGGGCTGCCACAAATCGGCGTTGCGGTCGGGGGCGAAACCATCCAGATAAAACGCATCCACCCCGGCCTGCACCTGCGGCAGACAGTCGAGCGCTTCGCCCAGCATCAGGGTCAGTTGCACCCGGCCATCGTCGAGTGCAATGCGATGGAAACCGGGCATCAGCGCCGGCCAGCTCGCCAGCAGTTCGCGCGAGCACTCGGCGAACTCCGGCCATTGCGCATGCAATCGCGCCAGATCGTCCGCCATGAACGGATGTTTCTCGATCGACAGAAAATGCAGCCGCGCCGGGCGCTGCGGGTCGGCGCGCCAGGCGGCCCAGGTCACCAGAAAATTCAGCCCGGTGCCAAACCCGGTTTCCAGGATGACAAAGCTTGCGCGCCCCGCCCACGCCTGCGGCAGGCCACAACCCTGCAGGAACACATGATTCGCCTGCCCCACGCCGCCGTCGGCCGAATGATAGATATCGCCATACAAGCTTGAATAGGCAACGCCGTCCTTGAATTCGAGGCGGGCGGGAACAATGGTTTTCAGCATGGTCGAATGGTACATTGGCCTGGTTCCCTGCCGTTCCCCACCGACCATGCTCAAATCCAAAACCTGGTTTCGCCTTGTTCTCTTCGTCTTGATCGGCACCGCGCTGGTCTATGCGGTCTGGCATGTCACCCGCCCGCAGCCGCCCGAAGTCGAACTCGCCACCATCGAACGCGGCACCGTCGAAGCCACCGTGGTGAATACCCGCGCCGGCACCATCAAGGCCTGCCAGCGCGCCAGGCTCTCGCCCACGTCTGGTGGCCAGATCGTGAAGCTGTGGGTGAGGGAAGGCGATCGGGTCAAGGCCGGGCAGCCGCTGCTGGAATTGTGGAACCGCGATCTGGCCGCGCAGCGGGACCTGGCCACCCGCCAGTTGAGCACCAGCGAGGCACGCCGCAGTGAAGCCTGCATCATGGCCGACAACGCCAGACGCGATGCCGAACGCACGCAGCAACTGGCCGACAAGGGCTTTGTCAGCCCGCAGAGCGGCGAGACCGCACGTGCCGAAGCGCGTGCCCGCCAGGCCAACTGCGATGCGCTGGCC
>JAIOJU010000052.1 GCA_019911765.1 Thiobacillus sp. | reverse complement strand
GCGGCTTTACCAAGTAAGCATCCGACCCAAGCATTGGCCCGGCTTTCCCGCAAAGGAACCGGGCCAATGGCATTTATAGCGCCCGCACCCCGGATGTAGTGGATCAAGCATTCGGAGTACGCCATACTTCAATCCGTGGCGAGCCCCACCCGGCTTGGCCAACCAATTGAATATAATGATATATTAGAGTTATCTAATTTATTCGCTCACGGAGGTGTATTGGTGCCAAATCCGACCCGCCTGCTCGCCTGCCTGATGCTGGTTTCGGCCCCGGCCTGGGCGGGCCTTCCTTTTGCAGTCACCCCCGTGCAATATCAGCAGACCGAGAATGGCTATTCCGCCGAAGCCACGGTCGAGGCGGTCAAACAATCCACTCTGGCGGCCCAGGTGTCGGGGCGCGTATCCGCCATCCATTTCGACGCAGGTGATCACGTCAAAGCCGGGGCTGTCCTGCTGCGCCTCTCCGCGCAAGAGCTGTCATCCGCTGTCTCCGGTAGTCAGGCGCAGGCCGCCCAAGCCGCTGCCACGCTGGCGAATGCCCGGGCCGACTACCAGCGGCAACAACAACTGTTTCAGCAGAAATTCATCAGCCAGGCTGCCATGGATCGCGCCACGGCCGATTACCGCGCTGCCGAGGCCGCTGCCCGGGCGGCGCGTGCCGGCGTGGGCCAGACATCAGCGGTACGCGGCTACATGGTGATCACCGCGCCCTATTCAGGGATAGTTGCCGCCCGCCACGTGGAAGTCGGCGAGACGGTATCCCCAGGCACGCCGCTGATGACCGGGTTCGACCCCAGGGACATGCGCGTCATTGCCAGCATCCCGCAGGTCAAGCTCGCCGAAATCAAGGCCGCACCGCATGTCGCTGTCGAAATCCCCGCGATCAACAAGTGGATCGATGCCACCAGCATCACCGTGCTGCCCTCGGCCGACGCCGCAACCCACACCGTCAAGGTGCGCATCAATCTGCCGGCCAACCAGGCAGGTGTGATCCCCGGCATGTTTGCCCGCGCCCATTTTTCGACGGGCAGCGCACGCAAGCTCAGCATTCCGGCAAGCGCAGTGGTGCGCCGCTCGGAAATCACGGCGGTATACGTCGTCAAGCAGAACCAGGTCAGCCTGCGCCAGGTCCGCCTCGGCCCAGCCAATACGCGCGGACAGGTGGAAGTGCTGGCGGGCCTGGATTCAGGCGAAGTCATCGCGCTTGAACCGGTCAAGGCAGGGATTTACGCCAAAAGCACCGCCAACCAGCCCGCGAAGTAAACGCAGAACCACATGGGACTCTCCGGCCGTATCGCCCGCTTCTTCCTGACATCTCAACTCACGCCGCTGATCGCGCTGATCGCGGCTTTGCTGGGCCTGTTCGCCATCCTTATCACGCCACGCGAAGAAGAGCCGCAGATCAACGTCACCATGGCCAACGTGTTCATTCCCTTCCCTGGCGCGTCGGCCAAGGATGTGGAAACTCTGGTGGCCACGCCAGCCGAACAGGTCCTGTCGCAAATCGCCGGCATCGAGCACATCTACTCCGTTTCCAAGCCCGGCATGGCGGTGCTGACCGTGCAATATCTGGTGGGGCAGGACCGCACGCAAGCGCTGGTGCGCCTGTACGACACCATCCAGGCCAATCGCGACTGGGTCTCGCCCGAACTCGGCGTCGGTGAACCCATCATCAAACCGCTCGGCATCGACGATGTCCCCATCGTCACCGTCACCCTGTGGACGCGCGACGAAACACGCGGCGCCTACGAACTGGAACAGGTGGCGCACGCGGCCGAAATCGAGTTGAAGCGCATCGCCGGCACGCGCGAAGTCAGTACCATCGGCGGCCCCGGCCGGGCGGTGCGGGTGATGATGGACCCCGACCGCATGGCCGCCTTTGGCGTATCAGCGCAGGATATCCGCAATGCCCTGCAGGTCTCCAACGCCGCCCAGCCTTCCGGCACGCTGGTATCGAACAATCAGGAAATACTGGTCCAGACCGGCACCTTTCTCGCCGGCGCCGAAGACGTTCGCCAACTCGTCGTCGGCGTGACCCAGGGTCGCCCGGTGTACATGAACGACGTGACCACCGTCGTCGCCGGCCCCGATCAGCCCGCGCAATACGTCTGGCACAGCCCCGGTGCAGGCGGCGCCACGTCGTCGGGGTATGGCAAGGCTGACAACGGCCAGATTTACCCGGCAGTGACGCTGGCTATCTCGAAAAAGCCCGGTGAAAATGCAGTCGATGTGGCCGAGAAAGTCATCGCCCGCGTCAACGCGCTGCACAACAGTGTGCTGCCCGAAGGCATCGAAACCAGTATCACCCGCAACTACGGGGCGACCGCCGACGACAAAGCCAAGAAACTGATCCAGAAGCTGATTTTCGCCACGGCCTCGGTGGTGTTACTGGTGCTGTTTGCCATCGGCAAGCGCGAAGCCCTGATCGTCGGTGCGGCCGTGCTGCTGACGCTGGCGGCCACGTTGTTTGCCTCGTGGGCGTGGGGCTTCACGCTCAACCG
>JAIOJU010000051.1 GCA_019911765.1 Thiobacillus sp. | reverse complement strand
GCCAAACACAAAAAACGGCAGGAAAACCTGCCGTTTTTCTTTGCCAAGGCCTTTATCAGGCCGCGGCGTACTGCTCCTTGGCCTTGCGCGCAGCCTCGATTTCTTCAGGGCCGTAGGCCTTGCCGGACCACAGCATTTCGTAGGCGATTTCCTCGTTGCCGTTCTCGCACAGGTCCAGCACTTTCTGGAACAGGGGCTGGAACGTCTCGGAGCGGTGCGACTGCTCGTGGTTCTCGAAGTCGGTCCAGAAAGTCACGATCAGCGCTTCCTTGCCCTTCATCGGGCTCTCGACTGGCTGGCCGATGGTCGAGCCCTCGTTGGATACCGCACCCGAGTTCAGGGCAACAAAGCCGCCGACAAAGCCGGTATCGGAATGATAGGTCTTGACGTTTTCGCACAGGAACGCCACGCGTTCCTGCAAGTCATCCACCGTGTATTCGGGCTTCAAAATCACCCGGTTGATGGTCACGATACCGTCGGTTGGGAAATTGGCGATCAGTCCACTCATGGTTTTTCTCCTGTAGGAATGCGTTTGCAGAACCCATAGTGTATATACCTGAGTAAATTAGTCAACTAATATATTCAAATAATTGATGCCGTTTTTACAATTATTAATGTCCGGAGGTTCCTTAAATTAATAATCAGTTAATCAACTAGTTAACTGACTGGCCATCAAATATAACGCTTCTGCTCGCTGCGCTTGCCGGGCCGCTTTTTCATGATGACCACGCCCTTGGCGACGCCGATGTCGTCAACCGGTATGTTCTCGTACAGGGGATTGAGCGGTTTCAGCATCCAGCCGTCGGCATGCTTGACCAGCTGGCGAAAAATGTATTCCTCATTTACAAAAGCCACCACGAAGGAGCCATCCTTAACGAAACCGGACGGCTCGACCACAATGATTTCACCTTCCTCGAATTCCGGCATCATGGAGTCGCCCAGCACCATCAGCGCATAGGGCTCGGAACCGGCGCAGTTGCTGGCCTCGTTGACATCCTGGATGGGAATGGTCTTGCGTTCGGTCTGTTCGTTCATAAGAATCTCAAAAAAGCCTGACTAATTAGCTCAAGCTTATATTCAAAAGTGCGCCACGCAAAATTTACGGCCAGAAACTCAACGGCCGCGCATGAACATGGCATCCAGCTCCCTGAGGCTGACCTGAAACCAGGTGGGCCGGCCATGGTTGCATTGCCCGGCGCGTTCGGTGGCTTCCATCTCGCGCAGCAGGGCATTCATTTCCGGTATCGTCAGATGCCGGTTGGCGCGTACTGCACCGTGGCACGCCAGCGTCGCCAATAATTCGTTGCGGCGCTCGGCCAGCAGGCGTACCACGCCAAATTCGGCGATTTCGCGCAGCACCGCGCGGGTCAGTTCCACCGGGTCGGCCTGTTTCAGAAGCCACGGCACCGAACGCACCGCCACCGACGTGGGCGAGGTAATCGACAGTTCAAAACCAATCTCCCGCAGGGTATCCAGATGCGCCGCCATTTCAGCCAGATCGCTGGCATCGACGGTCAGCGCAACCGGAATGAGCAGGGCCTGCGCCGGGACGACTCGCGCATCCAGCGCGGCTTTGAGTTTTTCGTAGACGACCCGCTCATGCGCGGCATGCATGTCGACCAGCACCAGCCCCTGCGCGTTCTGTGCCAGCACATAGACGCCATGCAGCTGCGCCAGCGCATAGCCCAGCGGCGGCGCATCCACAGCCGACGGCTCATGCCCTGGCGTTTGCCCCTGGGGGTCCGTGCCCGTGCCCAGCGGCGCATAAAACGTCATGGCCTCGTTGACCTGCAACGGCATCAGCGTCTGCCTGGGAGGCGCATAGCTGCCAGGCTGTGGCGCAAATGTACGGTCACCCTGCGTGGCGGCGACATCCGCCTCGACCGGCGCCGACAGCAGGCGCTCGACCGCATGAAACAGAAACTGGTGAACACCCCGGCTGTCGCGGAAGCGGATTTCGGTCTTGGCCGGATGCACATTCACATCCACCAGATCGGGCGGCAAGGTGATGAACAGGCAATACGCCGGATTCAGCTGATGATGCAGCACATCGCGATAGGCCTCACGCAGGGCGTGGACGATCAGCTTGTCGCGCACATAGCGGCCATTCACGAATACATGCTGGCTGTCGCGGCTGGCCGTTGCGGCACCGGGTCGTATCACCCAGCCCGACAGCTTCAATACCCCCGCCGCCGATTCGACGGCAATCGTGTTTTGCTCAAACGCTTCGCCCAGCACCCGGCGCACCCGGCTTGCAGCCGACTCGGCATTCAGACGCAGCTGCACCTTGCCGTTGTGGGTCAGCGTGAACGCGGTACCGGGATGCGCCAAGGCCTGCCGCCGCACCATTTCAGCGCAATGCGCATATTCGGTGGCATCGGTCCTGAGAAACTTGCGGCGTGCCGGCGTATTGAAAAACAGGTCCTGGATATCGACCGTCGTCCCCGTTGCGCGCGCGGCAGGTACAGGCGCACCCAGCCGGCCCCCTTCAACCTGCACCATCCAGGCATGGTCGGCGCTGGTGTGATTGGAGTTGGCGTGATTGGAGTTGGCTTGACTGGAGTTGGCGCTGCGGCTGGTAAGTTGCACCCGTGCAATTGCCGCAATCGACGCCAGCGCCTCGCCCCGGAAGCCCAGGCTCGCCACCTGCTCCAGATCCGACAGGCTGGCAATCTTGCTGGTGGCGTGACGCGTCAGCGCCAAGGCCAGTTCGTCACGCCGGATGCCCGAGCCGTTGTCGCTGACCCGGATGCGCTTGATGCCGCCCTGCTCCAGGTCGACCTCTATCTCGGTCGAACCTGCATCAAGGCTGTTTTCCAGGATTTCCTTCAGGGCCGCGGCCGGGCGCTCGACCACTTCGCCGGCCGCGATCTGCGAAATCAACACATCAGGCAAGACACGTATCGTCACGGCCACATCCAGTCAGGTTCGTTCACCCGGAACGGGGTGCAGGTTGCGGCGGGCGGCCATGGCACGGCCTAGCCGTTCGATGTCGGCGGTGGCGAGCATTTGCCGCGCCAGCGGCAACACATGGGTATTTTCGAATTCGAGATGAGCGCGGTTGAGTGCGGCAAAACGCTGCGCCAGCGCTTCATCCAATGAAGCAGACTCACCGGATTCGATCCGCTGCAGGCTCACCCGCAACCGTCGCCACAACAACGCCAGCTCGTCGTGTTCCAGCGTCAGCGTTTCAACCAGATCGCAGGCACCCGCTGCACCCGCCTGCTCCAGCAGCGGAAACAGATTGCGCTCTTCGTCGTCGTGGTGGTGAACTGCAGCGGTATCGAAGTACGTCAGCACCGCGCGTGCGGCCTGCTGCGCCTGGTCATCGGCGCCGTGTACCGGCAGATGCGTCAACAATCTGCCCAGCGTGTCGCATTGCTTGATGATGCGGCCGTGGCACGCCTCCAGCACCTCCAGCGGCCGGTCGAACCCCGGGGCCGCTGCGCCCAGCAAACTGGCGGTCATGGATTGCGGGTCAGCCGCGCGGGCGAAGTCAGCGGGTGCTTGGCGAAATACGTTTTAACGCCGCCGATGATGGCATCCACCAGTTTGTCCTGGTAGTCGGGATCATTGAGGCGCTTTTCTTCTTCCGGATTGGAAATGAACGCGGTTTCGATCAGGATCGAGGGAATGTCCGGGGCCTTCAGCACGGCAAAGCCCGCCTGCTCGACATGCGCCTTGTGCAGCGTGTTGATGCCGCCGATTTCCTTCAGCACCGCATGCCCCAGTTTCAGGCTGTCGTTGAT
>JAIOJU010000050.1 GCA_019911765.1 Thiobacillus sp. | reverse complement strand
AACAAAGGGAGGGGGAAAGCGTGATTCAAACCAGTTCAGTGGATGCACGGCCATCTGCGCCTAACGCCTTGTTCGAGCGGACATCGCTCGCTACGCTCCCGACTTACGCCCCTTCGGGGTGCCGCTCAACTCGAACACGTTAGCCCCATGCGCCTACTTGCCGCTCTCCTTGTTGCACCATTGCTCGGTGGTTGCTTATCGGTATGCCAAGACGAAACCTTCTTTCGGCCGTCACGCATAACCAATGGCCAAGAGCCATGGTCTGGTGATCGAGCGATCGAATACAAAGCAACGTCAGACCTCGTTGTCCGAGTATGGGACTGCAACTATTCAGCAACCGGCCCCGTTAAATTGTGTTTCTCGTTCACCCCTCGCCCCGGTAAAGCTGTGAGGTTTACGGCGCCCGCATTTCAAATCCTATCCGCAAGTGATCAGCCGATTAGCACGGCAGCAATTCCACCGCTCAGCTACCGGATTTATTTCAAGCTCAACAAAGACGGCACTACCGAACCGACGTCAAATCCCAAAATCGGCGCATCCGCGCCAGCCGAGTCGAAGGAAATCATGCGATCGCCCTACGGATACAAAACCCGGTATACGTTCCCTGCTACAAGTGCGTTCACTGGCGTGGAAGATACTTTCAATCCGCCGTTGGCCAGGTCACTTTTTGGGAGCTTGAGCTGGCGCGATTACGGCTTTGTACTAGAACCGGCGGCTATTGGACGAGAGGACTTCAAGATTAAGCTGCCTGCCATTGAGGTTGACGGCATCCGGCACGAAATGTCTGCAGTACTATTCCGGAAAGTTACAGACCGTGTTTGTCATCCAGGTGTATAGGGCTAACCTTGCGGTCAAGGCGCTCCCTTCGGTCGCTGGGACGCGCCGCAAGCGGCGCGCCCCTTACCTTGAACGTTAGAGCGAAACCCTGTGCGCCTTCCTTCATTCAAATCATATTGGAGCTTTCTCGGTGCAATCTTGGCGACCATTAGCCTAGTTTTATCGCTTGTCATACTTAATCAAAACTATGAAGGCAGTTGGGGTGGGTTCGCTATATTCATTTTTAACCTCCCGATTTCCGCGGTAATCTTAATAATTGGAGATAAATTGGGCTTTTCGCAAGTTCCATTCATCATCGCCGCAGGGTTCGCGCAGTGGTATTTGGTTGGATGGTCTATCGGGCGCGTATTTAAAACTTTTAAAGCCGAGAGGTCACATTGAAAGGCTCTAACCCGGTGCTCAACCGCGCTCCCTTCGGTCGCTGGACGGCGCTAAAGCGCCGCCGGTTAGCTCTACGTTAGAGGTCGCATGTCTTCTTGCCCTCACTGCCAACAGAACACAATCAGCCCAATCGCAAAGTTTTGGTCTGACGCAGCGTGCCCTGTGCGCTGTTCCGCCTGCGGAGGCCTGGCGTATTTGCACACGCGCGAAACCACGGCCATTAATGCCATCGCTTATCCAGGGTGTTTCGTTGTGCTCGCGGCAATTGTGTTCACCAACTCCTTGGTGCCAATCTATGTGTGGGGCGGGTTATGGCTCGCCGCTTTGGTTCGTGTTCTGTGGCGGGCGCCGTTGACGGCCATTTCCCAAGCTCAGGCATCTCAAAACAAGCGCTATGGCAACATCTTCATTGCTCTGCTCGCCGGTGCCGGTGCTATCTGGTGGTTGGTTACCCATGGCTAGCACCACCTCTAACATGGCGCTCAACCCCGCTCCCTTCGGTCGCTGGACGGCGCTAAAGCGCCGCCGGTTAGCTCTACGTTAAGCTCAGATAGCCCTGCACGACCGCGAGATTTCTTTGCGAGCACGTTTCCCGCCCTGACCAGAGTGGGAGGTGGAGTGAAAATTGATGAATTTACAACGACTTATAAAAATGATATTGAGCGAAGCGTAGTGAAACGTTCGCCGCATAACTCAAAGCCGTTGATGCGGACGACGTACACTAGGCTTCGCGCCAAATAACAATATTGCGGGGGACGTT
>JAIOJU010000004.1 GCA_019911765.1 Thiobacillus sp. | reverse complement strand
GCGTCAACGTTGCTCATGGTGATCCTTGTGCGGTGAGTTTGTTGCGCCAGTAAGTGGCGCGGGCGGCCAGGTCGTCGGTATTCATCCCGACCAGGCGGCGGTCGCTGAATTTTAGCGCGCCATCGACCCAAACGTGGCTGACGTGCTCGCGCCCGGCCACATAAACCAGATGCGAGACAGGATCAAACACGGGTTGGCTGGACAGTGTGCGCAGGTCGACTGCGACCAGGTCGGCGCGCTTGCCCGGGACAATGCTGCCGATCAGGCTGTCGAGATTGAGAGCGCGCGCAGCATTCAGCGTGGCGGCCTGCAACGCGGCCGCAGCGGGCAGGGCGGCGGCATCGCCACTGCTGCCTTTGGCCAGCAAGGCGGCCAGGCGCATTTCCGCGAACAGGTCGAGACGGTTGTTGCTGGCCGCGCCGTCGGTTCCGAGACCGATGTTGACGCCCGCCTGGATGAGCTTTGCGACCGGCGCAATCCCTGAAGCGAGTTTCAGGTTGGAACCCGGGCAGTGCGCCACATGGCAGCCGTGCGCAGCCAACAGACCGATTTCCGCGTCATTCAGATGAACCGCATGGACACCGATGAAATTCGGCCCCAGCAACCCCAGCTGCGCCAATCGCTCCAGCGGGCGCAGCCCATATTGCTTCAGGCTGTCGCGGATTTCGTCGGCGGTTTCGTGAATATGGGTGTGGATAGGCAGGCCCAGCTGCTCGGCCAGCGTATTGATGCGGCCAAAGGTGGCATCTGAAATGGTGTAGGGCGCGTGCGGGGCGAAGGCAAAGCTCAGCAGCGGCTCGTCCTTGAGTTCATCGCGCATGGCGAGGCCCTTGGTCAGATAGTCGTCGGCATCCGCGGCGTAGGCGCTGGGGAATTCCAGCACGATCAGGCCGAGCGTGGCGCGCATGCCCGCTTGCAGGAAGGCTTCGCCTGCGGCCTGCGGGTAGAAATACATGTCGTTGCAGGTGGTGATGCCGCCCGAGAGCATTTCGGCAGCGGCGAGCAGGGTGCCGTCGCGTACAAAGGCTTCCGAAACCAGCCGCTTTTCTGCCGGCCAGATGTGGTCATTGAGCCAGGCCATCAAGGAAATGTCGTCGGCAAACCCGCGCATCAGCGACATGGCGGCATGACCGTGCAGGTTGATCAGGCCGGGAATCAGCGCCTGGCCCGGAAGGGCGAGTGTTTGCGTGGCGTCATAGCGTGCCTGGGCTGCGCCAGCGGGAAGGACATCCAGAATCCGGCCATCGTGGACAACGACGGCATGGTCGGACAGTGTTCCGCCAGGGGAATCGCAGCCATCGCTGGGCTCAACGGGTACCACCCACTGGGGCAAAAGGATAAGATCGGCAGGGTCTTTCATGGTGGGCTGCATTCTCACTGTTTGGCCGTGGTTTGGCAAAGGCGGACGAGTCTGGCGACCATGCTAAAATCGCGGGCTTCAAAATCTGAATAAATAAAAAGCCGGTTATGGAACAGTTTGCCAAAGAAACCCTCCCGGTCAGCCTCGAAGAGGAGATGAGGCGTTCGTATCTCGATTACGCGATGAGCGTGATCGTGGGGCGCGCGTTGCCGGATGTGCGCGACGGCCTCAAGCCTGTGCATCGTCGCGTGCTGTTCGCAATGAACGAGCTCTCCAACGACTGGAACAAGGCTTACAAGAAATCGGCCCGTGTGGTCGGCGATGTCATCGGTAAATACCACCCGCACGGCGACACCGCGGTGTACGACACCATGGTGCGGATGGCGCAGGATTTCTCGCTGCGCTACCCGCTGATCGACGGCCAGGGCAACTTCGGCTCAGTCGACGGTGACAACGCGGCGGCGATGCGATACACCGAAGTGCGCATGGCGAAGATCGCACATGAGCTGCTGGCCGACCTGGACAAGGAGACGGTCGACTTCGGCCCCAACTACGACGGTTCCGAGCATGAGCCGCTGGTGCTGCCGGCCAAAATCCCCAATCTGCTGATCAACGGATCGTCCGGTATCGCGGTCGGCATGGCGACCAACATTCCGCCGCACAACCTCACCGATATTTGTACAGCGCTGTTTGCGCTGCTGGACGACCCCGAGATCGACATCGAGTCGCTGATCGCCATCGTCAAGGCACCGGATTTCCCCACCGCCGGCATCATCTATGGCCTGTCGGGCGTGCGCGATGGTTATCGCACCGGCCGCGGCCGCGTGGTGATGCGTGCCACCTGCCACGTCGAAGATCTCGACAAGAACGGCGGCAAGCAGGCCATCATCATCGACGAACTGCCGTACCAGGTGAACAAGGCCAACCTGCTGATCAAGATCGGTGAGCTGGTGCGCGAAAAGCAGATCGACGGCATTTCCGATCTGCGCGACGAGTCCGACAAGTCCGGCATGCGCGTCTACATCGAGCTGAAGCGCGGCGAAAACGCCGATGTCATCCTGAACAACCTGTACAAGCAGACGCAGATGCAGGATACCTTCGGCATGAACATGGTGGCGCTGATCGATGGTCAGCCACGCCTGCTCAACCTGCGTGAAATGCTTGACGCCTTCCTGCGCCATCGCCGCGAAGTCGTCACCCGCCGCACGGTGTTCGATCTCAGGAAGGCGCGTGAGCGTGGCCACATCCTGGAAGGCCTGGCGGTGGCGCTGGCCAACGTCGACGAGATCGTCGAACTGATCAAGTCCTCGGAAACGCCGGTGATCGCGAAAGAACGTCTGCTCGACCGTGCCTGGAAATCGGCCATGGTCGAGGAGATGCTGGCACGCATCGACCCCGAATTTTCGCGGCCGGTCAATATCGGGCCGGAATACGGCCTGCATGGCGATGGCTATCATCTGTCCGAAATCCAGGCGCAGCGCATCCTCGAGATGCAACTGCAACGCCTCACCAATCTGGAGTCGGACAAGATCATCGGCGAATACAAGGATGTGATGGACAAGATCGCCGACCTGCTCGATATCCTGGCCAATCCGGCCCGTATCACCCAGATCATCCGTGAAGAGCTGACCCAGATCCAGGACCAGTTTGGCGACGCGCGGCGCTCGGTCATCGTCGAAAATGCGCAGGACATGTCGATGGAGGACCTGATCAAGCCGGAAGAGATGGTCGTCACGCTGTCGCACGGTGGTTACATGAAGTCGCAGCCGATGGACGATTACCGCGCGCAGAAACGCGGCGGGCGCGGCAAGCAGGCGGCTGGGACCAAGGATGAAGACTTCATCGAGAAGATGTTCGTCGCCAACACCCACGATTTCATCCTCTGCTTCTCCAACCGCGGGCGCCTGTACTGGCTCAAGGTTTACAACGTCCCGGCGGGTGGTCGTGCCGCGCGCGGCAAGCCCATCGTCAACCTGCTGCCGCTGGAAGAGGGTGAAAAGATCAATGCACTGCTGCCGGTCAAGACCTTTGACGACGAGCATTACGTGTTCATGGCCACCAGCAACGGCATCGTCAAGAAAACGCCTTTGAGCGACTTCTCGCGTCCTCGCACCGCCGGCATCATCGCGGTCGGACTGGACGACGGCGATTTCCTGATCGGCGCGTCGATCACCGACGGTCGTCACGATGTGATGCTGTTTTCCGACGGCGGCAAGGCCGTGCGTTTCGACGAGAACGACGTGCGCCCGATGGGCCGCACCGCGCGTGGCGTCATCGGCATGAAACTCGCCAAGGGCAAGAAGCTGATTTCGCTGCTGGTGGCCGAGGACGAAAACGATTTCGTTCTGACTGCAACCGAGAATGGCTTCGGCAAACGCACGCCGATTGCCGAGTACACCCGCCATGCTCGCGCCACGCAGGGCATGATCGCGATCCAGACCAGCGAGCGCAACGGCCGTGTGGTCGCCGCCACGCTGGTGAAACCGGAAGACGAAATCATGCTGATTACCACCGGCGGCGTGCTGATCCGCACCCGCGTCAAGGAAATACGCGCCATGAGTCGTTCGACTCAGGGCGTCACCCTGATCAATCTGGACAAGGGTGAAACACTGATCAGCCTGGAAAAAGTGGCTGAAGCCGACAACGAAGAGGAATCAGAGGACTAAAGCATGACCATATATAACTTCAGCGCCGGCCCCGCCGTGTTGCCCAAGGATGTGTTGCAGCAGGTTCAGGCCGAAATGGTCGACTGGCATGGCAGTGGCATGTCGGTGATGGAAATGAGTCATCGCGGCAAGGAGTTCATGGGAATTGCCGCCGAGGCTGAAGCCGATCTGCGCGAGTTGATGGGGATTCCCGCCAACTACAAGGTGCTGTTCCTGCAGGGCGGCGCGTCCTCGCAGTTCGCCATGGTGCCGATGAACCTGCTGCGCGGCAAAGCCAGCGCCGATTATCTGAACACCGGCGAGTGGTCGAAGAAGGCCATCAAGGAAGCCAAGAAATACGGTGCGGTCAATGTGGTGGCGACCAGCGAAGACAAAAACTTCAGCTATGCACCGGCACAGGCTCAGTGGAAGCTCGATTCCAATGCCGCCTACGTGCACTACACGCCCAATGAAACCATCGGCGGGGTGGAGATTTTCTGGACACCGGATACTGGTAGTGTGCCGCTGGTGGCCGACATGTCGTCGACCATCCTGTCACGTCCGATCGACGTATCGAAATTTGGTGTGATCTATGCCGGTGCGCAGAAGAACATCGGCCCGGCCGGCCTTACGATCGTCATCGTGCGCGAGGACCTGATCGGCCAGGTTGTTGCCGGTACGCCGACCATGTTCGACTACAAGACGCATGCGGACAACGAGTCGATGTACAACACGCCGCCGACCTTCGCCATGTATACCGCCGGGTTGGTGTTCAAGTGGCTGAAGGTGCGCGGTGGTCTCGCCGCAATGGAAAAGACCAACCGTGAAAAAGCCGGCCTGCTGTATGACGCGCTCGACGCGACCGATTTCTACAATTCGCCGGTGGCGATGGACAATCGTTCGCTGATGAACGTGCCGTTCACGCTGAAGGACGCGGGACTCGACGAGGCTTTCCTCAAGGGCGCCAAGGAACGCGGCCTGCTGCAGCTAAAGGGCCATCGTTCGGTTGGCGGCATGCGGGCTTCGATCTACAACGCCATGCCGGTCGAGGGCGTGCGCGCACTGGTCGCCTACATGGCCGAATTCGAGAAAAGCCATGGCTGACGCGCGCAAGGTCCTCACACTCAATGCCATTTCCGCACGTGGACTGGCACGTCTGCCGCAGCATTATGTTGTAGGTGGTGATGTCACGGACCCTGATGCGATCCTGGTTCGCTCGGCCAACATGCACGAGATGGAAATCCCTGCATCGGTGCGGACGATTGGTCGCGCGGGTGCGGGCACCAACAATATTCCGGTCAAGAAACTGACTGAACGCGGTGTGCCGGTATTCAATGCACCGGGTGCCAACGCCAATGCCGTGAAGGAACTGGTAGTGGCCGGCATGTTGATGGGCGCGCGCAATCTGGTGCCGGCGCTCAAGTTTGTCGAAGGTCTGTCCGGCACGGACGAAGAGATGCACAAGGCGACCGAAGCCGGCAAAAAGAATTTTGCCGGCATGGAACTGCCGGGCCGCACGCTCGGTGTCATCGGTCTCGGTGCGATCGGCTCGTATATTGCCGAAGCAGCGATCAAGCTTGGCATGCACGTAGTTGGTTACGACCCGGCGATTACGGTGGATGCCGCCTGGCGGCTGCCGTCACAGGTCAAGCGCGCGGAAAGCGTGGAAGACGTGCTGCGACAGGCCGATTTTGTCACCCTGCATGTGCCGTTGCTGGATGCCACGCGCAACCTCATCAATGCCCAGCGCATCGGCGCGATGCGGCCCGGCGCAGTCCTGCTCAACTTTGCGCGCGAAGGCGTGGTGGATAACGCTGCGGTGATCGAGGCGCTCGACGCCAACAAGCTGCATGCCTACATCTGCGACTTCCCGGCCAATGCGCTGAAGGGCCATGCCAAGGTGGTGGCGCTGCCGCACCTGGGCGCGAGCACGTCCGAGGCCGAAGAAAACTGTGCGGTCATGGTGGCCGAGCAGGTGGCGGATTATCTGGAAAACGGCAATGTGCTGAATGCGGTCAACTTCCCCAACGTCAGCATGCCGCGCGAATCCGCATATCGCATCGCGGTCGCCAATGCCAACGTCCCCAATATGGTGAGCCAGATTTCGACTGCGCTGGCCGCAGCCGGACTCAATATTCACAACATGGTCAACAAGTCCAAGGGGGATATCGCCTACACGCTGGTCGATGTCGACAGCGCCGTGACTGCTGCAGTGACGCAGCAACTCGCTGCCATCGCTGGTGTGCTGGCCGTACGTTATCTGCCTGAATAATGATGGACGACGCGCTGAAGGCGCTGCGCGCGCGCATTGACGGTATCGACGACGCGATCCTGCAACTGGTGTCGGAGCGTGCCGGTATCGCCCAGCAGGTGGGCCATACCAAGAAGGGCGAGAAAATCTATCGCCCCGAGCGCGAGGCGCAGATTGTGCGCCGCCTGCGCGAAAACAATCCTGGACCATTGTCAGGCGAGGTGATCGAGCGACTGATCCGCGAAATCATTTCGTCCTGCCGTGCGCTGGAACAGGCCACGCGCGTGGCATATCTGGGGCCGGCGGGCACCTTCAGCCAGCAGGCGGTGCACAAGCACTTTGGCCATGAGGCCGAAGCGCTGGCCGAGGCGGATATCGACGCCTGCTTTCATGCAGTGGAAACCGGCCGGGCCGACTTCGCCGTGGTGCCGGTGGAAAACTCGACCGAAGGCGCCATTGCGCGCACGCTCGATCTCATCGTTTCCAGCCCGCTGAAAATCTGCAGCGAGGTGATGCTGCCGATTCACCAGATGCTGATGCGCAAGCATGCGGGCCTGGAAGGCGTTGCCCGCATCTATGGCCATGCGCAATCGCTTGCGCAATGCCAGTTGTGGCTCAATCGCCACCTTCCCAAGGCCGAACGCATCAGCGTGGTCAGCAACAGCGACGGCGCGGTGCGCGCAGCGGCCGATCCCGATGCGGTGACGCTGGGTTCGGTCGCTGCTGCCGAGTTGTATGGTTTGACCGTGGTGGAAGCACGCATCGAGGATGAACTCAGCAATACCACGCGTTTTCTGGTGCTGGGGAAAACCGATG
>JAIOJU010000049.1 GCA_019911765.1 Thiobacillus sp. | reverse complement strand
CCCTTGCTGGTATGCCCCCGATGGAGTCCCAAGGTGTCGTTTTTGTATATGCCATGGCATGCATCCGTCGTGCACGGATTTCTCACCGATGCCCCTTCATATCGTTTTCCATCCAGCATTACCACCATCCTATGCTGGGGCCCCCAGGCCGACATAGTTCCCACGGCCTGGGTGGTATCAGCCGCGTCCTTGAGCGCTACGTTAGAGGCGCAGCCGGTCAGCGCCAGCAGGAACAGTATTGTCACTTGTTTCATTTTTCTCTCCTTGCGATCATGAAATCCAGCGCACGATTCAGCGCAGCACGAATCGAACGGTCACGGCGGACTTGCCAGGAATCTCGACAAGAGCAATCGCCTTGGCACCTGCTGCCTTAAACTGCCCGACGGCTTCCAGCTTGTCGCCAGATGGCTTGAGCGTGACGTCCTGTTTCACGCCACCGGCCAGCAGGGTTAGCTTGGCACTGGTCTGGGTGACATCAACCGGCTTGCCGTGATCGCGCACATACAGGTGCAGGCTGTCAGGCCTGGCGACCAGCTCGAAGTCCATATCCTTGGCCTCGACTACGGTGCCGCCATGCAGTGCTGCATGTTCGTGGGCGTGATCGTGACCGCCGGCTGCGAAGACGGAACCGGACAGGCCGATGGTCAGGGCAAAGAGAAAGTGAATCGGTTTCATGGGAAATCCTTTCATTGAAGTGAGTGAACAAGGGTCGGGCATCAGAGTGCCTCGGCATCGCGATCTGTGAGCAGACGCTCGGCGTCCTTGCGTCCAAACAGCCAGAACAGGGCGGGCGTCAGGTAGGTATCGAGCAGGGTGGAACTGATGAGGCCGGAGAAAATGACCACGGCCACCGGGTGCAGGATTTCCGTGCCGGGCCGTTCCGCCTCGAACAGCAGTGGCGCCAGCGCAAAGGCGGTGACCAGGGCGGTCATCAGCACCGGCGCCAGACGCTCCAGCGAGCCACGCACGATCATCTTGTGATCGAAGCTTTCGCCCTCCCGACGCATCAGGTTGATGTAGTGGCTCACCTTCAGAATGCCGTTTCGCACCGAAATGCCGGCCAGTGTGATGAAGCCGACCAGCGCGGCCACCGACAACGGCTGTCCGGAAAGCCACAGCCCGACCACCGCGCCGACCAGGGCCAGAGGGATGTTGGCCATGATCAGCATCGACAATCGCACCGATTTGTAACGGCTATAGAGCACCACGAACATCAGCGTGAGCGAGACCACGGAAAGCAACCCGACCAGTTTCGAGGCTTCTTCCTGAGCCTGGAACTGCCCCCCCAGGGTCACAAAATAGCCTTCAGGCAATTGGGTTGCAGCAACCGCTGCACGGATGTCGGCGACCACCTCGGAAAGCGCACGACCTTGGGCGTTAGCCGAGATCACGATGCGGCGCTTGCCATCGTCGCGGCTGATCTGGTTGGGGCCGTCGCCGTCCTCGATGGTGGCGATGCGGGATAAAGGCACGCTGCCATGCGGGGTGGTGAACTGGATGCGCCCGAGCCCCTCTACCGTGCGCGAGGATTCCGGCAGACGCATGACCAGGGCGAAGCGGCGCCCGCCTTCCACGATCTGGGCCGATTTCTCGCCTTCCACCAGACCTTGCAGCATGGCCAGGATTTGCGGTGTCGGCACGCCGTATTGCGCCGCCGCCGCGTAGTCGATGCGCACCTTGATCTGGGGGGCGAGCACCTGCTTCTCGATCTCCAGGTCGGCCAGCCCAGGAATGGCGGCGAGCTTGCCGCGCAGCAGGTCGGCCTGGGCGCGCAGGGTATCGAGGTCGTCTCCGAATATCTTGACGGCGATCTGCGCGCGCACGCCTGACAGCATGTGGTCGATGCGGTGCGAGATGGGCTGTCCGATGGCGATGGCCGCTGGCAGGTTGACGAGGCGACTGCGGATGTCGGCCAGGATGTCGTCCATCGGTCGAGTCAGTTCAGTCGCGGGCTTGAGCCCGACATCCAGTTCGCTGACGTGCACCCCCTCGGCATGCTCGTCCAGTTCGGCGCGGCCGCTGCGCCGTCCGACGTGGACGACCTCAGGCACCTGCCTGACCAGCACCTCGGCCTGTCGCGCCAGGTCGGACGACTCGGCCAGGGTCACTCCGGGATTGAGGCGTAGCCCGATGAGCAGAGTGCCTTCGTTGAACGGCGGCAGGAATGTGGTGGGAAAGAACGGCACTGCAACCGCCGCCACCAGCACGGCCGTGGCGCCTGCTGCCAGCGCCGCCTTGGGGCGGTTGAGCACGGCTTGCAAGCTGCCGCGATATTTCGCCTTGAGCCAGGCCAGCAGCTTCGTATCGCCGTGGTCGAGGGACTTCATGCGCGGCAACAGGTAGAACGCCAGCACCGGGGTCACCGTCACCGACACCACCAGCGAGGCCAGGGTCGAGACGATGAAGGCGATGCCGAGCGGCACGAACAGACGCCCCTCCATACCCGGCAGGGCGAACAGCGGCAGGAACACCAGCACAATGATGAGGGTGGCGTAGAGGATGGCCGAGCGCACCTCCAGGGTGGCGCTGGCAACCAGTTCGATGGGATGCATGCGATGGTCGTGGTGCTTGGCCCGGTCCTCCTTCAACCGCCGCAAGACGTTCTCGATGCCCACTACCGCGTCGTCCACCAGGCCGCCGATGGCAATGGCCAGTCCGCCCAGGGTCATGGTGTTGATGGACATGCCGAAATACTTGAACACCAGCGCGGTCATGAAAATCGACACCGGAATGGCGGTCAGCGCGATCACGGTCGGACGCAGGGTGCCCAGGAAGAAGAACAGGATCACCGCGACGAACACCGAGGCGCCGATCAGCTTGCCTTGCAGGGTGTCGATGGAGGCTTCGATGAAACTGGCCTGGCGGAAAGTGACGCGAGGCTCCGCCATGCCGGCCGGCAGGCCCTGTTTCATTTCGCCCAGCGCACGCTCGATGGATCGGGTCAGCGCGATGGTGTCCGCTGTGGGCTGCTTCTGGATGCCCAGGATGACCGCCGGCTTGCCTTCGAAGCCGGCGTCGCCGCGCTTGATGGCCGGGGCGAAGGTCACTTCGGCGATCTGGCGCAGCAGGATGGGCTGACCATTGCGGCTAGTGAGCGCCAGATTCTTGAGATCGTCCAAGCGCGACGTGCGACCCAGATTGCGGATCAGGTATTCACGGCCGTTGAGTTCCAGAAAGCCGCCCGAGGTGTTGGCCGAGAAGCCGCGCAGGGCATCGTCGAGCTGATCGTGGGCAATGCCCAACTCCGCCATGCGGATGGTGTCCGGCTGCACCTGGAACTGGCGCACCTCGCCGCCGATGGGGATGACCTGCGCCACGCCGGAGATCGCCATCAGGCGCGGCCTGAGCACCCAGTCCGCGTATTCGCGCACCTGCATGGGCGAAATCTTCGCTGTGTCGATGGGGATGGCGATCTGCATGATCTCGCCCATGATCGAGCTGATCGGCCCCATGCGCGGCGTCACGCCGTCCGGCAGTCCCTCCTCCATCGAAGACAACCGCTCCGATACCATTTGCCGCGCCCGGAAGATATCGGTGCGCCAATCGAAGGTGACGTAGATGAAGGACAGACCGGCGCTGGATACCGAGCGCACGCTCTCCACCCCAGGCAGGCCGTTCATGGTGGTTTCCAGGGGGAAGGTGATGAGCTGCTCCACCTCCTCGGGCGCCATGCCGCCGGCTTCGGTCATCAGGGTGACGGTGGGCTTGTTGAGATCGGGAAACACGTCCACCGGAGTGCGCGTCAGCGTGAACGCGCCATAGGCCATGAGCGCCAGGCTGGCGATGATCACCAGCAGCCGGTTGGCCAGGCTGTTGTCGAGTAGTGATTTGAACATGGCTCAGTCCTCCCGCTTGGCGCAGCAATTCGCCTGCCGCTGTATGGGTGGGCAAGGCACGTCGCCGTAGCTGCAAAACACGCAGCAATCTCCCGGTTTCGGTTTCAGTGTCGCGTGGCAACCGGAACACTCATGGAAGAACAGGCAGGCATCCGTGGGCATGGTGAGCATCTCCGCCTTACCGCAAAGGGGGCAGGTGAGGGTCGATTCGAGGATCGGCTTCATGATCTTTCCTCAGCGAACTTGATTGACCAGGGTCGCGGCGCGCACCACTACCCGGTCGCCGGCTCGCAGGCCGGAGGTTACCGCCACGTTTGCACCGTCGAGCGGTTCCACCGTCACCGTGCGGGGCTCGAAGCGCTCGGGGGCGGTTTTGACCCAGACGATGGTCTGGTTGGAGGGGTTTTTCACCAGCGCTGCCGCTGGTACGCGATAACCCTGAACAGTGCTCCGGGTCAACGCGAACACCTTGACCGGCTGGCCGACCGCCAGGCTGGACAGGGCATCGCCCTCGCCGCGGAACATCAGCGGCAGTGCCTGTTCGCGCAGGCTGCGGGCGGCGCCAACGAATACGAGCGGAACGCGCTCCGATCCAACCGCGAAGCTGCCGGAGACCACGTCCAGGGCCTGTCCGGTGTCGTAGGCCAGCGCCTCGATACGCAGGCGGTTCGGATCGACCACTTCGAACACCGCTTCGCGTGCCTCGACCACCTGCCCGGCGACCGCATTGCTCATCGCCACGATGCCGGCCACCGGCGCGACAAGCGTGTCGCGGTTGGAAAGTCCGGCGCTCAAAGCGGCGATGCGCCCGTCGAGGCTTTCTATTTCGCTCTCGGCGGACTCGATTTCCTTGCGCGGGATCGTGTCAGCCAGTTCCTTCAGGCGTGCCAGACGCTTCACGGCCAGGCCCTTGGCAGCACGCAGTTCCGCCAGCTGCGCGGATTGGTTGGAGCGTTCGATCATCCCAGCGGCCGGCACCACATAGGCCAGCACCTCACCCTTTCGGACGCGTTGACCGATATTGGGGAAGCCGTGCGGGCCAGCCTCAAGCCGGCCCGCAATGAGGGCCTGCACCTTGCCGCCCGCATTGGGGTCCATGACGACCTTGCCGGCCAGCTCGAAGGCGCGGGGCAATGCGCCGCTTTCCACGAGCAGCGTGCGCACGCTGATCTGGCGCTGCGCTGGCTTGGGCAGGAAGACGCCGCCATCCGGCAGGCGTTTGGGGCCGTTGCTGTTGACGGCCGGCGGGGCATCACCGTGGTCATGTCCCTCGCCGGCATGCGCAACAGATATCAGAGTCAGGAAAAGGACGGGTATCAGGGTGAGACGCTTCATGCGACACCTCCAATGCGCTGGGCACGCAAGCGACGTATCAGCCAGATTAGACCAACCAGACCTATACCAGCAGCGGCTACCCAGTAGGCATACTCTTCCCATCCGTGCGAATGGGCGTCCTCTCCTTCCTTGTCTTCCGCCTCATGCACATCGAGTTCGCCGGCCAGTAGATCCGTTTCATCGCCAGCCATGACGGTCGCTGCGACCGGGATTTCCCCCGGTGCGGGCGCCTTGGACAAGGTGGCTTCGAATAGTCCTTCGCCGTGCGCCTCGACGGGAACCTTGACCCCGCCGAGTTCAAGTTCGAGCTTGGCGTCCTTGACCGGGCTGTTGTCGGCGGCGCGGTCGAGATACAGCGTCAGGTGCTTGCCGTCGAGCACACCGACCAGCTCGAACAGTTCAGAGA
>JAIOJU010000048.1 GCA_019911765.1 Thiobacillus sp. | reverse complement strand
GCTCGGTCAGCAGCATCCGGTTGGGCAGGCCGGAGAGAAAGTCGTGCTGGGCCAGATGGGCCATTTTCAGCGCCATGGCACGTGATTCGCTGACGTCGTGGAAGACGATCACAGCGCCGGTCACCTGGCCGTCGCGGTTGTGGATCGGCGCCGCAGAATCCTCGATCGACGACTCGAAGCCGTCGCGGCGGACCAGCACGCTGTTCGTGGCCAGCCCCACCGTCCTGTCATCCTCGATGGCGCGCAGCATCGGATTCGCGGCAGTTTCGCGCGTGGCGCCGTCGAGAATATTGAATACCTCGGCAATCGGCCGGCCCAGCGCCTCCTCGCAAGACCAGCCGGTCATCGTTTGCGCCACCTGATTCAGATACGTCACCTGGCCGAGGAGATCGGTGGTCAGCACGGCGTCGCCGATGGAGTTGAGTGTGACCTGGGCGCGCTCCTTTTCCGCGAACAGGGCTTCTTCAGCTACCCGCAATACGAACTCCGCCGATTTGCGCTCGGTGATGTCCTCGACCGTCTGCACCAGACCGAACGATGTCTTGCCGTCGAGCATGGCGGCGCTGTTGACGCGTGTCCAGACGATGCTCTTGTCTTCCTGCAGGAAGCGGAATTCCGTCTGGAACGGTGCCTGTCCACGCGCGGCGGCGCGCCACTCGGCCAGGACACGTTCGCGATCCTCCGGGTGGATCGCCATGCTCCAGTTGGTGCCCAGCGTCTGCTCCAGGGTCAGCCCCGATATCGTGTGATACGCCGCGTTGGTATAGACGCAACTTCCCTCGGCATCGGAGACAAAAATTCCGAGTGGAGAGGCATCGCTCATCGCACGGAAGCGTGCCTCACTGCTCTGCAGTGCATCCCGGGCTGTCTTGCGCTCGATGACATAGCGCAGCGCGCGTGGCAGCCAGTGGGCGTCGACGTGGCCCTTGGCGAAGTAGTCATGGGCACCGCGCTCCACCGCCTGGCGTGCAGTTTCTTCATCCGTCAGCCCGCTGAGGACCAGGATGAGTGCGTCTGGCGCAGCCAGGAACACCTGGTCGAATGCGTCAAGGCCCGGACCATCGGGAAGTGACAGGTCAAGCAGGATCACCTCGAACCTGTCCCGCCGCAGACGTTTGAGCGCATCGGCGAGTCGCGTCACCCATTCGACACGAAACGGGCTTCCTTCGGCGGCCGTCAGCGCCGCCTGGATCAGCGCGGCGTCTGCAGGATCGTCTTCGATGAGAAGAACCGTGGTCGGACTGGTATTCATGGGGCTGGTCTTATGGACTCGTCCCGCAAGCGGGGTGAGGTCAGGGTGACGATCCTGGATCAGTGGCCACGGCCCTGACCGCGGTCGTTGCCGCGATCATTGCCGCGATCATTGCCGTGGCGGTCATTCTGCTTTCCGCGATGATCGTCACGACGGTCGTCGCGACGATCACGATGCTGTTGCTGGTAACGCGGCGCGTACTCGCGTTCATACCAGTCATTTCGCACAAAGTAGACGCGTTCGCCACAGGCGTTGTACTCGCGGCAGTGTTTGCGCCAGTTTTTGGCATGACCAGGTGGCACATTCAGGTAGATCGGCGCGCGGTTCATCGCTGACCGGTACATGACGCGCGGCTCCCGGTAGAGGATGCGTGGTGGTGGATAGCCGCCGATATCGATCCGGCCGTAGAAGCCGGGCTGGCCGATGCTGATGGACACCCCGACGTCGGCCGCGAGTGCCGGGAACGAGGTGGCGGCGGCCAGTGCGGCTGCAAAGAGTAAATGTTTCATGGTGAGGCTCCTGTGAGTGGTCGGCGAACTTGAAACTTGATATGTGTGGGGGGCGCAGAACGGGATGTCGGTGCGGTAAATGGAATCCGTGCCAAGCGGGTGCCTGTGCCGAAATGCGCCCCCAACCTGCGTACGGCTTGTGACAAGGCTACGTGAAGGTCGCACCGCTATCTGTACGCTATCGCACGCAGGGCTATCGGTCATTCGCCGTCATGAGTTGTCTCTATGTACGACAACGCACCGAACGGTGCGCGGCATTCGCCTACGCTGTCGATCTACCGGGTGCGATATCACCAGATCGAACCGGTTTGATCGCGAGCATCTCGAAGCTGCCCGCGCCCCGATGTCCCATTTTCAAAGGATTGACCATGAACCATACGCTACTGATTTCTGCAGTGATCGCCACACTGAGCCTGACCGCCTGCGACAGGCCGACTGTCGTTACCGTGCCCGCCGCGCCCGTCGCGGTTCCCGGTCCTGCGGGCCCGCAGGGCGAGACAGGCAGTCAGGGTGCAACCGGATACCAGGGTGAGACGGGCAGCCAGGGGGCAACCGGATTTCAGGGCAACGAAGGGATCCAGGGCGAGACGGGCCAGCCCGGCGATGGCACCACGGTGATCGTGGTGCCGGCCGAAGCTGCCGCGCCGTCGAACTGAATCCACTCAACCGTTCGAGGAGAACATCATGCTGGGAACCATACTGTTGATTGTTCTGATCCTGATGCTGATCGGCGCCATTCCGGCCTGGCCGCACAGCAAAAACTGGGGCTACGGCCCCAGTGGCGGATTGGGCCTGATCGTGATCATCCTCATCGTGCTGCTGTTGCTGGGGCGGCTGTAACGGCTCATCTGCCTGATGAGCGTCCACCTTGACCATTCAACACGCTGATTTCGTCCTGACGGGTCATGCACGGGGCGGGACTGGCATTGCCGGGTTTGTTTGTGGATTGAACCATGGCCTGCAGCCGCAATGCCGGCCTGCCCAGTCAGGAAGCGATGCGCACTCCCGCGCGAAAGCCTTGTTTAAGGAATGCATCATGTCGAATCCATTCCGCTCCATTGCCCCGTCGGGTCTGCTGCTGTTATCGCCGTGCACGGCATCGTTCGCAAGCGTAGCCTATTCCGATCCCCCCGAGCGCGTGGCGCGCCTGTCCCATGTCCAGGGAGAGGTGAGCTACTCGCCGGCTGGCGAGGACGACTGGTTTGGCGTGGTGCGCAATCGCCCGCTGACCCGGGGTGATCGGCTCTGGACCGACCGGGATGCCCGCGCGGAGTTTCAGGTGGGCAGCGCGGCCATCCGCATGGGGTCGAGCACCGGCGTCGAGATTCTGGACCTTGACGATCGTATCGCGCAGATCAGGATGACGCAGGACACACTCAACCTGAGCGTACGGCGCATGTACCGCGGGCAGATTATTGAGATCGCCACACCGACGCTGGCGTTCACGGCCGATCGCCCTGGACGCTATCGCGTCGATGTCGATGTCGATGTCGACCGGCGCCTGGCCCGCTCCGCGTCCTTGCGCTACCGCAGTCGGGACAAAGACCAGAGAAGTGAGGGTGACGCACAGAAGCAAACGGATGCCGCCGAGAGGCAGCAGGCCGAGCGCAAATGCCAGCTCGAACTGCAGCAAAAGCGCCAGGCCGAGTGCGAGCGCGAGGCAATCCGGCTCAATCAGGGCGTAAGCAAATGCAAGATCGGGACGCGGCAGCAGGAGAACCTGCGACAACACGGGCAGGGACAAGATCCGCAGGTGAAAACCGGCTTGTCGGGCGATCTCCTTGCGTCCGATTGTTCTGGATATTTGTGCCGCAGCGACGCGACAACATGAAACCTGTCGCCAAACCCGACGCTCTTCCCACGAATTCAGAAACACAGTCCGGCGGGGAAAATGGTGACGTGATTGCCGGCGAGGCAGTCACGTCGATCGCCTCCCCGTCTGCCGTCCGGATGCAAGCGGACGTGCGCAGCCTTCCCCTTGCCGTGCTCAGCGTGCTCGCCGTCATTTTCATGTTGCACTGGGCGCGAGCGGTTTTTATTCCGCTGATGCTGGGCGTCATGATCAGCTATGCGCTCTCACCCCTCGTCAACCTGATGCAGACGTGGCGGATCCCTCGCGCCATCGGGGCTGCCGTGCTGTTGGCCGGCATCGTGGGCGGAATCGGGTCCCTAGTCTATTCTCTCAGCGACGATGCCGCCCAGTTCATCGAAACCTTGCCCGCCGCGGCGGAAAAATTCCGCAAGACACTGCGCAAGGAATGGGGTGAGACCGAAGGCGCGATGGAGC
>JAIOJU010000047.1 GCA_019911765.1 Thiobacillus sp. | reverse complement strand
TACTTCTTCGCCGCACCGCCAAATTTCTTCGACAGAATGGTGGTGATCGCCGCGGTCAAGGTGGTCTTGCCGTGGTCAACGTGTCCAATCGTGCCTACGTTTACGTGCGGTTTGGTCCGCTCGAATTTTTCCTTAGCCATTTCAAGTACCCCTCAATTTTCCACACGAATGATGCGGTTCATCACAACTGACAAGCCGACAACCGCTTAACAAAACAAACTGGCTCACCGTTACCAATCAAACGGCTACCCTATAAATTGGTGCCCATGGGCAGGATTGAACTGCCGACCTCTCCCTTACCAAGGGAGTGCTCTGCCACTGAGCTACATGGGCGCTTGGTTTTGACAACCAACCATCAAAACACAAAAGCATTACAAACTGGAGCGGGAGAAGGGAATCGAACCCTCGTCATAAGTTTGGAAAACTTCTGCTCTACCATTGAGCTACACCCGCTACGCCCTGCTCATACATACTAAAAATCTGGTGGTGGGGGAAGGATTCGAACCTTCGAAGGCAGAGCCGTCAGATTTACAGTCTGATCCCTTTGACCGCTCGGGAACCCCACCCAAACGAAGCGCGGAATTATAGTGGCTTTCCGAAACCCCTGTCAAACCTAATTACGCGATATTTAGCCGCCTCACACGTTAAACAGGAAGTTCATCACATCCCCATCCTTGACGACGTATTCCTTGCCTTCGGCGCGCATCTTGCCTGCCTCCTTGGCACCCTGTTCGCCCTTGCAGGCAATAAAGTCCTCAAAAGCAATGGTTTGCGCCCGAATGAAGCCACGCTCGAAATCAGTATGAATGGCGCCGGCCGCCTGCGGTGCCGTGTCGCCCTTGTGGATGGTCCAGGCACGCACCTCTTTCACGCCAGCCGTGAAGTAGGTTTGCAATCCAAGCAAATCGTAGGCCGCGCGAATCAGGCGATTCAGCCCCGGCTCGTCCCAACCGAGTTCCGCCAGATATTCCACGCGGTCTTCCGGCGACAGCTCCTGCAATTCGGCCTCCATCGCCGCACATACCGGCACCACCGGTGCGCCCTCCTTCCCGGCAAAGGCCGCCAAGGCATCAAGCATGGGATTGTCGTGAAACCCGTCTTCACTGACATTGGCCACATACAGCGCAGGCTTTACTGTCATCAGGCACAAAGGCTTGATGGCTGCGAGGCCTTCGGCATCCAGGCCGGCAGCCCGCGCCGGACGGCCTTCGTTGAGCGTGGCCACTACCGGCTTCAGGGCAGCGACCAGCTTCTGTGCTTCCTTATCGCCTGCACGCGCGGTCTTTTCGGCACGCGCCAAGGCTTTTTCGGCGCTTGCCAGGTCAGCCAGCGCCAACTCGGTTGCAATGGTTTCCACATCGGACAGGGGATCCACCTTGCCGGCAACGTGGATCACGTTTTCATCATGGAAACAGCGCACCACATGGCAAATCGCGTCGGTTTCACGGATATTGGCCAGGAACTGGTTGCCAAGCCCTTCCCCTTTGGACGCCCCTGCCACCAAGCCGGCAATATCGACGAACTCCACGATGGCCGGAACCACTTTCTGCGGTTTGATGATTTCCGATAACTGCGTCAAGCGCATATCCGGAACCTCGACCACGCCGGTGTTCGGCTCAATGGTGCAAAAAGGATAGTTTTCCGCCGCGATACCCGCCTGGGTCAGTGCATTGAAAAGGGTAGATTTGCCGACGTTGGGCAGGCCGACGATGCCACATTTAAGACTCATGGATTTTCCTGAAACTAGGGGCTGCTAGGTTGGGGTTTGGTGTTGGCGCGCTGGATGGCCGCATTCCAGTCGCCTTTTTCGATCAGGGGCCACAAATCGATCGCACGTTCAATTGCGTGATCGATTTCAACCTGCTCCTCACGGCGCGGCGGCTTCAAGACGTAATTCACCACCTCATGGCGATCGCCCGGATGGCCAATCCCGATGCGCAGCCGCCAGTAATCCTGCGTGCCCAGATGCGACGTGATGTCTTTCAGGCCATTGTGCCCGCCCATGCCACCGCCGAACTTCAGGCGCAATTGGCCGGGAGGAATATCGAGTTCGTCATGCACCACCAGAATTTCGGATGGGGTGATGCGATGAAACCGTGCGAGCGCACCGACCGCCTGACCTGAACGATTCATGAAGGTTTGCGGCAACAGCATCCAGACGCTTTGCGCACCACGTCCGACGATGCCATGAAAACGTGATTCCATTGCAAGCGAAGCACCCCATTTCTGCGCAATACGTGCGCAAAACCAAAACCCGGCATTGTGCCGGGTTTCTTCGTAGTCGCGCCCCGGGTTACCGAGGCCGACAATCAGGCGGGGGGCGATCAGGCCTGACGCTGTCATGCCGCACCCGGTGCGCAATCCGCCAAGATCAAACCACTCGAGGATTGCGCATCCGGATCACTCCTTGGGTTCTGCGGGCTCGGCAGGCGCGGCTGCCGGCTCTTCAACCGCAGCAACCTTGGGCGCGTTGACCGAAGCCACGGCAGGGTCTTCCTGCTTGATGTGCGCCACCAACTCCACGCCTTTGGGCAGGGTCAGTTCGTTAGCATGAATGGTCGTGCCGACTTCCAGCTTGCCCATGTCCACACCGATAAATTCGGGCAGATCGCTCGGCAGACACTGGACATCAATCTCGGTCATCAGGTGGTGCGGCTTGCCGCCACCGGTTTTCACGCCCGGGCAGGTATCGGCATTCAGGAAATGCAGCGGGACCTTGACGTGGATCTTGTGGGTTTTGTCGACGCGCTGGAAGTCAACGTGCAGCACTTGCTGCTTGTAGGGATGCCACTGCGAATCGCGCAGCAGCACGGATTCTTTTGCGCCATCGACATTCAGCGTCAGCACGGAGGCATGAAAGGCCTCTTTACGCAGCGCGTGGTACAGCGTGTTGTGATCCAGTTCGATTTGCACGGGGGCGGCTTCACCACCGTAGACGATACCGGGGACTTTACCCGCGTGACGCAGACGGCGGCTCGCACCCGTACCTTGCAATTCACGCTTGGCAGCAATGACTTCGATTTCCATGTTGCTTCTCCTAAAAAACCTGCTTGATGATGCATCGCCAACAAGAGGCCATGCATGGTTAAAGCCCCCGCGACCAGGGGCATTCGACCAGCCCTACTCCATGAAGAGCGAACTGACGGAATCTTCGTTACTGATGCGGCGGATGGTTTCCGCCAGCAGTTCAGCCACCGACAATTGCCGGATCTTTGCGCACGCGCGCGCATCGTCGCGCAGCGGGATGGTATCGGTCACCACCAGTTCGTCGAGCGCGGAATTCGTCACACGTTCGGCAGCGCTGCCGGACAAAACCGGATGGGTACAGTACGCCATCACCTTCTTGGCACCGTGCTCCTTCAGTGCATTGGCCGCTTCGCACAGCGTATTGGCCGTATCGACCATGTCATCCATGATGATGCAGGTACGATCCTTCACGTCACCGATGATGTGCATCACCTTGGCCACGTTGGGCTTCGGACGGCGCTTGTCGATGATCGCCAGATCGCACTCAAGCCGCTTGGCAATCGCCCGCGCCCGCACCACGCCACCCACATCGGGCGACACCACCACCAGATCGGGGTGATTACGCTTCCAGATGTCGCCCAGCAGGATCGGGCTGGAATAAATGTTGTCGACCGGTGTATCGAAAAAGCCCTGAATCTGGTCCGAGTGCAGGTCCATCGTCAGCATGCGATCGATTCCCGCCGCCTGCAGCATGTTGGCCACCACCTTGGCGGTGATCGCCACCCGCGCCGAACGGGTGCGGCGATCCTGACGTGCATAGCCGTAATAGGGGATTGCTGCAGTGATGCGGCCGGCCGAAGCACGCTTCAGCGCATCGACCATCACCATGACTTCCATCAAGGTGTCGTTGGTCGGCTGACAGGTCGACTGCAGCACGAACACGTCCTTGCCACGTACGTTTTCGAGGATTTCAACCATCACCTCGCCATCGGAAAAACGCGACACCGTGGCGCGTCCGAGATGGATATTGAGATGGCGCACCACGTCGTTGGCGAGACGCGGGTTCGCATTTCCGGTAAACACCATCAAGTTGTCTATGGACACGCGAGTCTCCGACGATTTGGCTCAGAACATCACAACAAAAACAGCCGCCTCGGGCGGCTGTTCACTTAACTGGCTGGGGAGGTAGGGATCGAACCTACGAATGTCGGAATCAAAATCCGATGCCTTACCACTTGGCGACTCCCCAATAATTGGGCACTACTCAGGCGCAGCAGTCGTAAAGCGGATGCTTGTCGAGACCCTGCGCCACAAAACCCTGCATCGAATCGGGCAACTGGCGCAACACGTCGCGCGCCGCGTCTTCCGTTCCGAACGATGCAAACACACAGGCACCCGATCCGGTCATCCGCGCCTCACCAAACTGCCCCAGCCATTCAAGATGACGGGCGACTTCAGGGTAACGTTTGACCACGACGGGCTGCAGATCGTTATGCCCCACAAGGGGACTCCGACTCTCTATGGGCTCAAGCCCATGAGAGCTCGTATGACCCACGCCTGCGGAAAAGGGCGCTATTTTGAGGGGTGGCGTGTTGCGTGTCAATTCCGGCGCCGCAAAAATTGCAGCGGTGGGGATCTGGATGGGTGGCATCAACACCACATACCAGGCCTGCGGGGCATTTGCCGGACGCAGTATCTCCCCCACGCCTTCAGCAAAAGCGGTCTGCCCAAATACAAACACGGGCACATCGGCTCCCAGCTGCAACGCCAGCTTTTGCATGATGTCGCGCGGCAGATTGATTTTCCACAGGCGATTCAGCGCCAACAGTACGGTTGCGGCATCCGAACTGCCACCGCCCAGCCCGCCGCCCATGGGCAACACCTTGTCGAGGCGTATGCTCACACCCGAGCCTGCAGGCGCATGCGCCTGCAGCAGGCGCGCCGCACGCACGGTCAGGTCATCGTCTTCTGCCACACCCGGCAAATCGCCTTCGCGTTCCACATGGCCATCGTCCCGCAATTCCAGGTGCACGGTATCCGCGCGGTCGATCAGGCGAAAGACGCTTTGCAACAGGTGGTAGCCATCGGCGCGCCGGCCGACAACATGCAGAAACAGGTTGAGTTTGGCGGGAGCAGGGTAGGCGTGGCTCATTCACTCCTCCAATCGTCCGCCACCAGGCGGATTTCCAGGCCATCACGCGCCACCACCAGCTTGCGCGGCCGTACGGGCATCTCGGCTGAATACTGAAGATAATCAATCACCCAGCCGTCCTGTTTGAGCTGCGTTATGCGTCCGGCTTCATCACGCGCCACGATTTCAAAGACGCGGCCAGGTGCGGGCTGCGCCTGCACCCACCATGCCAGCCCGGAAACCGGCAAGCCATATCCCAAAACTTCATGCGTCAGCGACTCGGCGTCGTACGAATGGCGTGAAGGCTGGTTGGGTACATCGAGTGTGACGCCATCCGCGTTGCGCTCGACGCGGGCAACGCCTTGTCCCAGTGGAGAGGTCATCAAGAGTTCGTCCATGTCCGCACGATGGCGCCAGTGGATGTTCCCGGACATGCTTTGGTCGGCCGTCTTGATCCCCACGCGCCCCTGAAAGCTCCACTCGACTGATGCCGGCCCCACGCGCGCGCCCGTCGACGGCGCAAGAGGCGGAGACGCGCATCCGCCCAGAAGCGCCAGCCACAGCACCGCAATCAGATGGACCTTCAAGGCTTCAGGCGGCGCAATGTTTCCAGCAGCACTTCATTCCGGGGATGTGTTTGCAGGCTGGTCTGCCATAACTGCCCCGCTTCAATGCGTTGACCCCGCGCCCACAGCACTTCACCCAGATGGGCTGCGATTTCGGGATCGGGGCGCACCTTGTAGGCACGCTCAAGATATTCCTGCGCACGTGGCAGATTGCCCGAGCGGTACTGCGCCCAACCCACGCTATCCAGGATGTAAGGATCGTCTGGCGCCAACGACAAGGCCTTGTCGAGCAGAACGATCGCTTCAGCCAGTCGGTCGGTCCGGTCGGCCAGGGTGTAGCCCAGCGCGTTGTAGGCCTGGGCATCCTCGGGCCGCAACACGATCACACGACGCAAATCCGCTTCCAGCACGTCCAGTTTGTCCACTTTCTCGGCGGCCATTGCCCGGTCATAGAGCAAATTGGCCGAATCGGGATAGCGCTTGAGTCCTTCCGACAACCATTCAAACACGGCCATAGGGGCGGGGGGCGACACATTGTCCCGCAGCAGTTCAGCCTCCGCCTGGATCAGGCGGATATTTTGCGCGTCATTTTCGCCCCGCGTGCCGGACAACAGCGCACGCGCCTCATCCAGCTTTCCAGCCCCGGCCAGCAGCCCGGCCTGGCGCGCACGTGCCGGCACCAGATAATTACCCGTTTTGACGTTGGCGTAATGACCCACTGCCACATCGGGTTGCTTCATCTGCTCGGCCACCTGCCCCAGATAGAAATACACGGTGTCGGGTTCGCGCGGGTTGTATTCCAGGGTTTGTGTCAGCAAATCACGCGCGGCATCCACATCGCCCATTTGCAGGGACAGCAAACCCGCTGCAAAACCCACTTCGGCATTACGCGGAAAATCGCGGGTGAGCCGGGTGAATTCAGTGCGCGCCTCGGTGAACTGATTGGCGTTGACCAGGGTGCGTGCATAAGCCAGGCGAACCTCACGTGCATTGCCATGGGTCGCCAGAAAATCACGCATGAAGTTCAGCGCCTCGGCGCGAGAGGTCTTGACCAGAATCTGGGCGCGCATCAGGGCTGCGGCCTCCCAACCCGGACGCAGGCGGTCGGCCTGCTGCAACGCCGAAACCGCAGCCTCATTCCGCCCGGCACTGGCGGCGGCTTGCGCCACCGCAAAACGTGCCTCCGGCAATGTGGGGTAATCGGCCGCCAGGCGCTCAACCAGCTCCAGCGCCGCCAGAGGATCCCGCATCTTGCCCATCAAACCGGACAACTGCATGAACCCTCTGTCAGCGTCTGATTTCAGCAAGGCACGCAAAATAGGCTCGGCCTCGCTGATCTTGCCCTCATTCAGCAATAACGCAGCCAGGGTTTGCTGCGCGCGCTCCGAATCCTGCTCGGCGGCAGCCCACAGGCGGGTGGCCTCGAGCGCACTCGCCTGATCCCGCGCAAACACCGATACTTCAGCCGCGCGGCGTGCAATCCGTGGATCGCGTGTTTGCCGTGCCAGATCCATGTAAGTGGATTGGGCGATACCGATCGCACCCCGCTGTCCAGCCACCTCCGCCACCAGAAACTTGAACAGCAGTTCAGGTGTCAGCGCCTGTTTGGGCAGATTGTCCGGCGCGGCCGCCGTTCGGGTTGCCTCATCGGCGGCAGGCGAAGCTGTTGCCTCACTCGCCGTGCCATCCGCTTGCTGTGCGGCTGTTTGCGTGACCTCCGGCTGCGCCGCCTTGACAGCGGGCTGGCTGCACGCACTCGCAAGCGCCAGCGCTGCATAGAGGGGGAGGTACTTGAAATCTTCCATTTGCATTTGGGGTATCGCCTTGATGGGGTTGCTTGTCACGATTCTAAGCTTTCGAGGCCCACTCGCAAGCAAGGTTCATTGCCATCCGTGGAGAATATTGCATTCAAGCCGCAAACAACCGCAGCATGAACCATGACGGCATTCACTCGATAAACTATCGCTTCGCCATGAAGCATTGCCGTTGCATAGACCATTGCACAACCAGACTTTTCCGCTTCGCATCGTAGCTTTCTCTTTTCAGACACCGTCCCAATATCCCGTTCATGCCCGAGTTACCTGAAGTCGAAACCACCCGTCTGGGCTTGCTCCCACGATTGCAAGGGCACACCCTCAACCGCATTGTGGTGCGCAACCCGCACTTGCGCTGGCCGGTGCCAGACGATCTGGAGGCACACCTGGCCGGACTGCCGCTCATTGCGCTGACCCGACGCGGCAAATACTTGCTGTTTGACTTTGGCGCGGCCACGCAACTCGTGCATCTCGGCATGTCGGGCAGCCTGCGCTTTGCCGGCCCCGACGAACCCGCCGCCCTGCACGATCATGTGGACTGGCTGTTCGACGACGACACCACGCTGCGGTTGCGCGACCCCCGGCGCTTTGGTGCCGTGTTATGGACCAGCGATGTGGCGAATCACCCGCTACTGGCCCGGCTGGGTCCGGAGCCCCTTACCCCCGCGTTCGATGCGGCCTACCTGCACGCCCAATGCCAGCGCCGTGGCGCGGCCATCAAACAGGTCATCATGGACGCACACGTGGTGGTGGGCGTGGGCAACATTTATGCGTCCGAATCCCTGTTTCATGCCGGTATCCGCCCCGCCACCGCTGCCCGGCGACTGAGCCGTCCAGCCTGCGCAAGGCTGGTTGCCGCAATCAAACAGGTGTTGACGGCAGCCATCGCTGCGGGTGGCAGTTCGTTACGCGATTATGTCCACAGCAGTGGCGAACTGGGCTATTTCCAGCTGCAGACCCGGGTGTACGATCGTGAAGCGCTGCCGTGCAAAACATGTTCAACCCCCATCCGCCGCATGGTGCAGGGCCAGCGTGCCAGTTTTTACTGCCCCCGCTGCCAGCGCTGACTGGCAAACTTCATGCCCATCAAGTTTGTTATTAATATGTCGTTATATGACGGTGCCCTATCTAGCGGATCGACCTGATGCCCTCCAACACCCTGGTTGACGATTTCGAGCATTACAGCGCCTGGCGCGACGCCGTGTATGTGCGCGTCGAAGCATTGCGCGACTGGCTCACTGCCCAGGAGCTGGACGATGCCGAATCCGAACTGCGCCTGAACCAGCTGCTGGGCCGATTGCAGGATGACAAGCTGAATGTGGCTTTTGTCGCCGAGTTTTCACGCGGCAAGTCCGAGCTTATCAATGCGATTTTCTTTTCGGACTACCGGCAGCGCGTGCTGCCCTCGTCTGCCGGGCGCACCACCATGTGCCCCACCGAACTGTATTTCGACCCGATCCGCCGTCCTTCGCTGCGCCTGTTACCGATTGAAACCAAAACCCGCGAAGGCAGCATTGCCGACTTCAAGCACGACACGGACGCATGGACCGAGTTTCCGCTCAATATCGACTCGGCCGATGAGATGAGTGCAACACTGATGCGCCTGGCCGACACCATGCCGGTCGACGCTGCCACCGCCGAGTCCTACGGCCTGATCAACCCCAACGATGAAGAAACCGCACGCAGTCTGGCACGCGATGGCAGCATCGCGATTCCGCGCTGGCGCCATGCGCTGATCAACTTTCCCCACCCGCTCCTCAAGCAGGGGCTGGTCATTCTCGATACGCCGGGCCTCAACGCAATCGGCACCGAACCTGAACTCACCCTCAGCATGCTGCCCAGCGCCCACGCGGTGCTGTTTCTGCTGGCGGCCGATACCGGTGTCACCAAGTCCGACATTGAAATCTGGCGGCATTACATTGCCCCGGTACAGGGCGCCAGCCGGGCGCGCCTGGTCGTCCTCAACAAGATCGATGGCTTGTGGGATGAACTCAAGTCAGCCACTGAAATCGAAGCCGAAATCGCCAAGCAGATTGCCAGCAGCGCGGCATTGCTCGAACTGCCCACCAGCCAGATCTACCCGGTATCGGCGCAAAAAGCGCTCGTCGCCAAGGTGCGCCACGATGCCGACCTGCTGGCCAGAAGCCGCCTGCCAGAACTGGAAGCCGCACTGTCTCAGGAACTGATCCCCTGCAAGCAAGCACTGGTGAGCGAATCCACCCAGGCCGGGGTGGAAGATGTCGTGATCAAGACCACCGAACTGCTGGAAACCCGCCTCTCCAACATTCAGGATCAGGTCGATGAATTGCACGGGTTGCGCGGCAAGAACCGTGACGTCATCCAGCACATGATGACCAGCGCCAACGAAGACAAACAGCATTTCGAACGGGGCTTGCAGCAGTTCAATGCGCTGCGCAATGTGTTCGCGTCACAGGTTGAGGTGCTGCGCCAGCGCCTGGGCATGCAGACGCTGCGGGAAGAAGTACGTCGTACCCGCCAGACCATGGAGAAAAGTCACTTCAGCACAGGCCTGCTCGAGGCGATGGGGCACTTTTTCCGCCAGGTGGATGACAACCTGAACGGGGCCGCGGCATCCATCAAGGAAATCCGCGCCATGATGACGGCGATGTACCAGAAATTCAGCGATGAACACGGCCTGGCAGCCGTCAACCCGCCTGATCACAGCCTGCGCAAGTACCGCAAGGAAATGGCCCGGCTGGAACGGATTTTCGATGAGCGCTTCAACACGGTCTTCAAGATGCTGACCATGGGCCAGCATCAGCTGACCGCACGTTTCTTTGAATCGCTGGCCAGCAAAGTGGTGCAGGTATTCGATCTGGCCAACAGTGAAACCGAATCCTGGCTCAAGGCACTGATTGCGCCAATGGAAACCCAGGTTCGCGAGCACAAGATCCAGCTCAAGCGCCGCCTGGAAAGCGTCAGTCGCATCCATGCCGCGACCGAAACGCTGGACGAGCGCATCGCCGAACTTGAAACCTCAATCGGAATGGTCCGCGACCAGCTTGACCATCTCGCCCGCATCAATACGCATATTGCCGATGCCCTGGCCGACAATCTGAACCGGGGGCGGCTGGCCAGAATGGCCTGAACGCTTACTTGTTGGCGGTCAGCCGCAGGAACTTCGCCTGCAGCTCTTCCCGGGTTTCGGGGTAGTCCGGATTCAGCGGAATACAGTCGACCGGACACACTTCCACACACTGCGGCGTATCAAAGTGGCCCACGCACTCGGTGCATTTATTGGGGTCGATCACGTAAATCTCATCGCCCTGTGAAATCGCTTCATTGGGGCATTCAGGCAAACAGACGTCGCAATTGATGCACTCGTCCGTAATCAGCATTGACATCGTGTTCTCCGGGTTGTATCAGTTTTCGCTTATTTTCTCACTTAATCGCTTCGCCACCAATGGGTGGACAAACGGCGAGACGTCGCCGCCCAACTGGGCGATTTCCCGGATCATGCTGGCGGAAATGAACATGTATTGATCGGATGGCGTCAAAAACAGGGTTTCGATATCCGGCTTGAGGTTGCGATTCATCCCCGCCAACTGGAATTCATACTCGAAGTCGGATGCCGCACGCAGCCCGCGCAACACCGCTATGGCGCCCTGTTCCGCGACGAAATCGATCAGCAGGCCGGAAAACCCCTCGACCCTTACCTGCGGCACGTCAGCCAGCACGTCGCGGGTCATCGCCACCCGCTCCTCAATGGAGAAAAACGGACGCTTGTTGCGCGACTCGGCTACCGCAACGACCACGTGGTCGAACAGCCTCACCGCGCGCCGCACCAGATCCTCGTGGCCGCGTGTGATGGGATCGAACGTACCGGGATAGACAGCCGTCAGCATCGATTACTCCTTGATCAGCAACGCAAAATGCGAGCGCCCTGCGCGCCCGCTGCGGTGGATGATAAACCCCGGCGGCGCGGTCACCTCCGCACCCTGTTCAACATAGGCAAACCCGCCAGATTTAAGGTGGTGAGCAAGATCGGCCAGCACGAGGTCCGCCAGGCCACTATCAAATGGCGGATCAATGAAAATCAGGTCGAAGGTTTCACGGTTATTCGCCAGCCAGGCCAGCGCATCGACACGCAGGATTTCAACCTGGGTTGCGCCAAGCGTGACACGGTTTTTTTCCAGTGCAGCCTGTGCATCGCGGTCCCGCTCGACCATGATCACCCGCCCCGCCTCGCGCGACGCCGCCTCGAATCCCAGCGCACCGCTACCGGCAAACAAATCCAGACACGTCCAGCCCGGCAAGTCCTGCCCCAGCCAGTTGAACACGGTTTCGCGCACCCGGTCGGGCGTCGGTCGCAAACCCGTGCTGCCGGGGAAATCCAGCAGGCGGCGGCGATAGCGCCCGCCAATGATGCGCACCCGATTGGCAACGCCGTGTGCCCGCTGCGGCGATGCGCGCTTAGCGAGCACTGCCTGCTCCGCCCACCACCACGGTCACCAGTTTGTCTGGGTCAACCCGCCGGCTAAACGCCTGCTTCACCGCAGCCACATCCACCGCATTGACCTTGTCGACCCAGGTATCCAGGTAATCCAGCGGCAGTTGGTAAAAGCCGATGACCGACAGGTATTCGAGAATTTTCCGGTTGCTGTCGAAACGCAAGGGGAATCCGCCCGTGAGGTTGGACTTGGCCTGGGTGAGATCCGCCTCGCTGGGGCCCTCCGCAATAAAGGTCCGCAGCGTTTCCCGGGCCACTTTCAGGGCATCTTCCGTCTGCTCAAGCTTGGTTTGCAAGCCCAGCTGCAACGGTCCGGCCTCCATCATCGGCATGAAGTAGCTGTATGCGCTGTACGCATAGCCACGCTTGTCGCGTACCTCGCGCATCAACCGTGAATCAAAGCCGCCGCCGCCCAATACGTAGTTGCCGACAAACAAGGGGAAATAATCCGGGTCGCTGCGCGCCATCCCTACTACGCCCATCAACACATGGCTTTGTGTCGAAGGATGGGCAATCCGCGTATCGGAAGGCTGCGCCGCAACGGGCGCAGGCAAGCTCGGCACGACCGGTGCGCGGGACAGGCCGCGGGCAATGCGCGTGGCAATCGCTTCAGCCTCGGCACGCGAGATATCACCCATCAGGGCAATCACGGCATTCGGCGCACTGTAGTGCGACCGGTAAAACTGCAGCATATCGCCGCGTGTCAGCTTGCCGATTGCAACCGGGTCGCCGGTTTCGTCGTGCGCATAGGGATGCGCGGCATACAGCGCGCGATAAAACGCCTTGCTGGCCACGGTGCCGGGATCGGCTTCGGCTTCATGGATGGCAGAGATCAGGCG
>JAIOJU010000046.1 GCA_019911765.1 Thiobacillus sp. | reverse complement strand
AGAGGCGGCCGCGTACATCCGTGCGCAGGTCACCAAGCCGGTGGTCGCCTACATCGCCGGTGTCACCGCGCCCAAGGGCAAGCGCATGGGCCACGCCGGTGCGATCATCGCCGGCGGCAGTGGCACGGCCGATGCCAAGATTCGCGCACTGGAAGCCGCCGGCGTGGTGGTGGCGCAAAGCCCCGCCGGGCTGGGCGAGGCCGTTCAGGCGGCCATCGCAGCGAAATGACGCGCCGTCTGATAAGGCGCGGCGCATGAAACTGGGTATTGCCCAACTCAACCTCGTCGTCGGCGACATCGCGGGCAATGCGGCCCGCTTGCTGGCGGCTGCGCGTGAAGCCTCTGGTGCCGGCGCAGACCTGCTGCTCACCCCCGAGATGTCGATTTGCGGGTACCCGGCAGAAGACCTGGTGCTGCGACACGATTTCACCTCTGCATGCGAAGTGGCGCTGCATCAACTGGCCGCAGCGGCTCCGCCCGAACTCGCCCTGATTGTGGGCTACCCTGAACGCAGCGGCGACGAACTGTTCAACTCGGCCGCATTGTTGCGCGGTGGCCGGGTCGAGACGGTGTACCGCAAGCATCATCTGCCCAACCATTCCGTATTCGATGAACAGCGCGTGTTCGATAGCGGCGACATGCCCTGCGTGTTTGCCTGCGGCGGGCTGAACTTCGGTCTGGTGATCTGCGGCGACATCTGGGAAGCGGGGCCGGCTCAGCGTGCGATGGAGGCCGGCGCGGACTGGCTGCTGGTGCCGAACGCTTCGCCCTTTCACCTCAACAAGGAGCACGATCGCGCCAGGGTTGCACGCGCGCGGATCGTCGAATCCGGATTGCCGATCATCTACGCCAACATGGTCGGCGGGCAGGACGAACTGGTGTTTGATGGCGCGTCGTTTGCGATGAATGCCGATAGCGAGATCGTGGTGCAATGCCCCGCCTGGCGCGAGGGCCTGTTTTATCTGGAGATTGAAGGTGCGACCTGCAGCGGCCCGCAGCATGCCTTGCCTGGCGAAGAAGCTGCGGCCTACGATGCACTGGTGATGGCGGTGCGCGATTACGTCGGCAAGAACGGATTCAAGGGCGTGCATCTGGGCCTGTCGGGCGGCATCGATTCGGCGCTGACGATGGCGATTGCCACCGATGCGCTGGGCGCGGACAAGGTGCACGCGGTGATGATGCCGTCGGACTACACTGCCTCCATCAGCGTGGAGGACTCGCGCGACATGGTGAAGCGGCTCGGCGTGCACTATTCCGAGATCGCCATCAAGCCCATTTTCGATGCGTTCGAGGCACAACTGGCGGGCGAGTTCGCCGGCCTCGCGGCCGATACCACCGAGGAAAACCTGCAGGCCCGCACGCGCGGGACGCTGCTGATGGCGCTGTCGAACAAGCTTGGCACGCTGGTGCTGACCACCGGCAACAAGAGTGAAATGGCAACGGGCTATGCCACGCTGTACGGCGACATGGCCGGCGGTTTTGCGGTGCTGAAGGATGTGCCCAAAACTCTGGTGTACCGGCTGTCGAACTACCGCAACAGCCTGTCCGAGGCCATCCCGCAACGCATCATCGATCGCCCGCCGTCGGCCGAACTGCGGCCTGACCAGACCGACCAGGACAGTTTGCCGCCCTACGATGTGCTGGATGCGATCCTGGCCGCCTATGTCGAGCGTGACCTGTCGGCACACGACATCGTGGCCTTGGGATACGACGCGGCCATCGTGCGCAAGGTCATTCGCATGGTGGATTTTTCCGAATACAAAAGGCGCCAGGCGCCACCCGGGCCGCGCATTACACCGCGCAATTTCGGCAAGGACCGCCGTTATCCCATCACCTCGAAATACCGGCCCGAAGACGTGTTGCCCTGACACAGCCTCTTTCCCGGCAAGGCCTGTTGATCAAGCTTCACAAAACCATCACATCTTCGAAACACATCCTGAGAACAATGCGAGGTGCGGCATAACCATGCCGCCAGCCTTTGCCCACTACAACTAGTTTCAGGAGAGTTTTTAATGAAGATTTCCACACTGGCCCTGTCCCTGGTCGCGGTTTTCGCGGCCCATGCCCAGGCAGACTCTGTCGTAAACGGCCCCATGTCGTTCAATCCCATCGCCAACTCGGCTTACGGCATGGAGAATGATGCCGACATCGCCACCACCCCTTACGTGATTCCCCAGGGCTACGTTCAGTCCATCGTCTCCGACGAACGCAACCTGGACATCTATGTCGCCCATGACTGGAATGACATGAACACCGTCAACGAGACCGGCAAGCACGCCGGCCGTTACCTGTACCGTACCCATGAAGTGCGCGGCGCCAACTCTGCCCGCGTAGATGGCGGCAGCGGTGGCGCCGTGTCCGTGGTGGACCTGAAAACCGGTATCGCCAATGAAGTCGTTGGCCGCGCCGACTGGGAAGCACTGGACGGCATCGTCTGGACGCCGTGGCAGACGGTGCTGTTCGCCGAGGAAACCGGCGCGGCTGCACTGCTTGATCCCGATGCACCCCAAGCCCAGGCTGGCCTGGTGTACGAGCTCAAGCTCGACAAGCATGACCCGATGTCCGCCGAGAGCGTGACCGTGCGTCCGATGCTGGGCGCGCTGGCCCATGAAGGCATCGAGACCGATGCCGAAGGCAATGTCTATGTCATCGATGAAGACCGCAAGGGATCGATCTACAAGTTTGTCCCGGAAAACTACGGTGATCTGTCGAGCGGCCAGTTGTATGCGCTGAAGGTGATCAACGGCGCCAAGACCGGTGCCGCCGAGTGGGTGGCGCTGGACATGGCTCAGGCCCAGATCAAGGCACACGTGGCCGCTACTGCTGTGGGCGCTACCGAGTATTGCCGTCCCGAAGATCTCGAGCGTATCGGCAGCACCCTGTACGTGGCGCTGACCTGCGAAGATGTCGACAATCCCGCCAACACCAGCGGCAAGAATGCTGCGGGCTATGCCGTGGGCGCCGTGCTGGCCGTCGATCTCGGCGAGCAGCCTGCTGCCGAGTACGTGGTCGCTTCCGGCAAGAACACCGCGTTTGAAGTCCAGCCCGGTGCTACCACAGCGGGTGTGACCGGCTTTGCCAAGGTCGACAATCTGGCCAGGAGTGCAGACGGCAAGTTGTGGATGGTGGAAGACAATGACTTCAGCGATATCTGGGTGTTCGATCCGCGTTCAAAAGACGCCAATGGAGACGGCTACAAGGATGGCGTGTATCTGTTCGCCTCGCTGAAGGACAAGCCGGCCGAGGGTAGCGGGATTTATTTCGGCAAGGATCCGGACACCCTGTTCGTCAACGTGCAGCATTCCGGCACCGGCAACGACAAGACCATGGCCATCACCAAAGTCCAGCAGAAGCGCCATGCCCGTCACGAGCGCCACGAGCAGCATGACCGTCACGATGATTGATGTGTGAGAGTGTGACCCCACAGTCACGCCAAACCCCTGCCATGCATTTGGCAGGGGTTTTTTATTGCCCTGTTTGATCGTCAGGAAGGCGAAGAGCCCGGACGCTTGTCCAGGAAACCATGGCTTGAATCTTTATGGCGCTGGTTTGGCTTGCTTTGCCTGGGTAATGGGCGGCTTGAAAACAAAGCGCCATTCGGCATAACTGGCGGTACCGGAAAACCCTCCATATTCCGGCGGGAATCCTGCCGTTTTAATGGGGACAGTTGTCGACTGACTGGCAACGCCCAGGATGCCCTCGGTGTCAGGATCGCGTATGAGCATGAACTCACCCCCGGTAAACGGATCGCGATAGGCGCGGCGCAGGTGACGCACGATTTCCGGGCGGCGGCGGTCTTCCAGCAGGTCATCGACACGCTGTGGCAAGCGTGGTTGCGCAGGGTCGAGTTCGTAGTAGCTGCGGATGGCCTGGCGGTACTGGCTGCCGATGAACAGCAATTCGACTTCGCGCGCGCGCTGCGCATCGGTGCGCCAGAGGCTTCCCGCCGCCGCCAGACCCATGCCGATGAGCGCGATCAGCATCAGCACGAACAGATAGGTGAAACCAGACTGGACAGACTTACCAGTCGGCATAGGCGCTGCCGTCGCGCGCCGTTCCGGGCGCGCCGCTCCTGATGTCGTATACGTTGCCGGCCTCGCCACTGGGGGGCGCTACCGCCACCCAGCTATCCGCCCGGTCGGTAATGGGGTCAACCGGCAGGCTGCGCAGATAGCGCCTATCGACCAGTTCGCCGAGGCTGTCAGGGTAGCGGTCACGGTCGCCATGGTATTTGTCGATGGCATCGCGCATCACGGCGAGATCCTGCTTGAGGATGGTTTCGCGTGAGGTTTCCAGATGGTTGAAATAGCGCGGCAGCGCCAGCGCCAGCAGCAGTGCGATGATGGCCATGACCACCATGAGTTCGACCAGGGTGAAGCCGCGTCGGATCCGGTTCATCAAGATGGGGTCACCATTCACGATACGCAATGCCATTCAGTCCGGTGGACTGCGAGAGTGAATAAACGTCGTAAACATCACGCCCTGCTGACGGGGCATCGGGCGGACTGGCGTAGCTGCGCAGCCCCCAGGTTGAAGCAGGGTCGGCCGCCGAGTCGGGATAGAGCGGGTCGCGCGGCAGGCGGCGCAGGAAATAAATCCTGCTCGCGTCCGGCTTGGTCTTGTCGGCCACCCCTTGCCACAGGACATCGAGGCTGGGCGGATAGCCGCTGCTGTCGGCGGGCGAATCCACACGGCCTTCCTTGACGCTTTGGCGATAGGCATCGAGTGCGCTGCGAATCTTGCGCAGCGCATCGCGAAGCTCGGTTTCCTTGTAGCGCTGCTGGGTCAGTTGCGCAAAGGGCACGGCCACGCTGGCGAGCAGCGCGAGGATGGCCATCGTGACCATCAATTCAATCAGGCTGAATCCGCGGTGCTGCAGCGACATGGCGATTATTCGGTTGGTTCCGGCGGAGCGGGAATGGCCGGGATGGCCGGAGGCGTAACCGGTTCTTCAGGCGGTTCGGCCGGGGCAGCCTGAGGCAAGGAGGGCGCCGAAGGGGCTTGTTCCTGCGTCGAAGTGTAGGGTGTGCTCAGTCCGCCGCCAATCGCGTTTTCAGTCCCGCCACGGAATTCGGTCATGGCAGGCTGGCGGGTTGCGTCGCTGCGCAATACGCGCGGGGTGATCAGCAGCACGATCTCGGTCTTGTTGCGCTCGTCGCGGTGATCGGAAAACAGACGTCCCAGCAGTGGGATGTCACCCAGCCCGGGGATGCGGCTGGCCGACTTGCGGTCTTCGTCCGAAATCAGGCCGGCCAGCACCTGGGTCTCGCCATCCTTGAGCCGCAGCGTGGTACCTGCGTTGCGGGTACCAATCTGATAAGTGAGGGTGCCGTTGCTGCTGCGTATTTCGCGCACGATGTTGGAGACTTCCAGACCGACCTTGATCTGGACATCGTCGCGCATCATCACGCTGGGCTCGACATCCAGTTTCAGGCCCACATCGAGATACGACACTGACTCCGACACCACGCCGGTGGCGGTGGTGTTCGAGGTGATGACCGGGACCTTGTCGCCGATATGAACCTTGGCTTTTTCGCGGTTTTTCACCCGGATGCGCGGGTTGGCCAGGATGTTGACGTCGCTGTCTTCTTTTTTCAGATTCACCTGAGGATTATTGATGGCGATACTGCCTCGCGTAATGTGGCGCAGGCTTTCCAGCGTGAGTGGCAACGGCGAAAGCGTGGTCGCTTCGGTTGTCACGGCAGCGCCCACAAGGGAAGGCGTGGCCGTTGTCGTTGTGATCGTATTCAGCAGCGAAAACTGGCTCGGGTACTGCACCCCCAGATCCATGAATCGCCCACGCTTGATTTCGAGGATCTCGACATCGAGCATCACTTCCGGCTCGGCCAGATCCTGCACGGCAATGATTTTTTCGGCCAGGCGAATGGCCTCGGGCGTGTCGCGCATCACCAGCAGATTCAGTCGTTCGTCGACATACACATCCTTGGTCTTGACCAGCATGCGCAGCATGGCCATGGTGGCCTTGGCGTCGGCATTGCCCAGGTAAAAGCCCTTCACCATCAGTTCCTGATAGACCCGTTTCTTTTGCGGCAGGTCGGGATAAATCAGCAGGGTGTTGGCGTTGACGACTTTCTTGTCGAGCTGTCCCGTTGCCAGCAGCATGTCGATCGACTCGGATATCGGTGAATTGCGCGCGAACAGCGTGGCTTTCGCATCCAGCCGCACGTCCTTGTCGAACACGAAATTGATGCCCGACTGCCGCGCGATCATGTCGAACACATTGCGCAGCGGCGCATCCCGGAATTCCAGCGTGATGCGTTTGCGGTACATCGCAGCCAGTTCGCGTGAACCGAGTTCATCGGAGGCGCGATCAGCCTGGATTTGTTGCAGCAAGGCCTGCGCGCCGATGTGGCCGGGGGATTGTGCCAGTATCAGACGTGCCGCCTGCTCGGCTTCCTCGGGATGGCCTTTTGCCAGCGTCTGGCTGGCCGCCTGCAGGTTCTGTTGATGTTGGCGCAGCGTGGCGAGGCTATCCAGCATGGTTTTCGCACGTGGGTTTTCCGGATGAATGGCGAGCACTTTTTCCAGTGCGCTCTGGGCGATATCGAACCGTCCGGCGTCCACATCCTGTTGCGCCTGCGCCAGCAGGTCGTTGCTGAGGCGCTCGCGCTGGGTGTGGTAGGTCATCTTGAGATCGATGTTGCCGGGTTCTTCGGCCAGGCCTGCGCGCAGGCGGGCAATGCCGGCTTCTGCCTGTCCGGAAGCGATCAATTCCTTGCCTTCGGTCAAGCCCTTGCTGGCACAGCCAGCCAAAGTCATCGCAAGTAATAGGGTGGTCAGACCAATAGTGTGGGTGAGCTTCAACTCATTCTCCTGTGCGCAGGCTGCGCGTCTGGTTCAGCGGTATATAGGTGAAATTCAGCATGCCACCAGTCACCGGTTCAAGTCGCCACACGCCATCCAGCACCTGGTTGGGGCGAACGCTGACCGGCAGTGACCCGCGGGTCAGGTAGTACGTCGTCTGTCCGGCTTCCTGCCAGCGTCCCATATAAC
>JAIOJU010000045.1 GCA_019911765.1 Thiobacillus sp. | reverse complement strand
TCGGACGCGCTGCCCAGGCCCTCGAGCCGCACCCAGTTGGCATCATCCTGCCGGCGCACCAGCGTGATCGGCCGGTGGCTCGTGATCGAACCGCTCCAGGCATCGAAGGCACGCAGCACGCGCTCCACGTCGCCGGGGCTGCCGGTGAGGAAGCGCCAGTTCGGCGGCGCCTCGAAGCGCTCGGCGTATTTGGCCAGTATCGTGGGGGTGTCGTGCTCGGGGTCGATGGTGATCGACACCAGATCGATGCGCCCGGCATCAGGACCCAGCTCCCGAATCATCTGGGAAAAGGTGGCCGTCATCACAGGACAGATCGTGGTGCAGGTCGTGAAGATGAAATTGACCGCCAGCGGCCCGGATGTCCCCTGCAACTCGCTCATCGGGACCGCACGGCCCGCCTGGTCGCGCAGTGTCAATTCGGGCAGCGTGTACTGATGCTGCGAAATCTGGAAAGGGCTGGGTTTGGCCATCATCGCTGCGTGCTGACTGTGGTCCATCATCGCAGCGTGCTGGCTGTGGTCCATTGCCGCGGCGTGGTCGTGGTGATGCTCCATGGCCATGGCGGGCATCAGCGCATCTGCCGCCATAACCGAAGCCGTCGCGATGCTGCCGGCCATGATCAGGAAGCAGCTGACTTTGAGCGTTAACGAGTGTGCCATGATCATTCCCCATTCCTGGCGATAGTTTGGACCGCGACCGGCATCGCGAAGCGTGTGTCGGCAAGCGGCGGGTTGACCCGCACACTCTGCACGGTAAGAGGGTGAAGGCTCTTCTCCCCCACGGTGCGCGTTTCCAGGCGGCGCGCGATCAGCAGACCGTCGGTGGCCTGCCAGTCATGGTAGAAGGTCTCGACGATCCGATCGCGCTTGCGTAGCCTGCGCAGCGCCTCGACCTTGACTTCGAGCCCGCTCTTGGCGTCGAGATACACCCAGCGCACCGATCCGCCAGGCAAGGTCACCTTGAGCTTGAACGCATCCTGCCCCTGCACCGGCTCGCTTCCCAGCAGTTCCACCTTGTGTCCCCGTTTGGCGTAGTCGAATAGCAGGCCGTAAAGGTCGGCCGTATCCGCAGCCACGCTCAGTTCCGCTTCAGTCATCGGCTCGGCGGTGGTGCGCCCGAGGAACGGTTCGAGCTTCCAGCCCGCCTTGCCATCGAAGGTCTGCACGGCGGTTGCGCCGTCGAACTCGAATTCCAGGCGCATCTTGCCGGGCCGCTTCTGCTCGAGCACGTAGGGCACGCTCATGCCCTGGCCCACATCCATGCGACCGCTGAGCTGAAGCGAGGAGACGGCCTGCCAGGCCGCGGCGCCGCCGCGTGCGGCGGTGTTTTTGGCCACCAGTTCCTCCACCGTCTCGGCGAAGCCCGAGGCTGGCAGGCACAAGACAAGCGCTGTTGCCACGAGCATGGTTCTCAACAGGTTTGTTATTCGGGCGTCGCTGTGGTGCGAGCCGTCCCTAGACAGGTTATTCATGCTGTTTCTCCTCATGGTCAGCTAGTTGACGACGGCCCCTTCAAGGCGGAAGTCGCCGATCTCGATATTCACGTGCTCGCCCGGCTTCACCAATTTTCCGGGGTTGGCGAAATACATCCAGTACGTGTGCCCGGCCAGCGGCGGGTTCGAGTTACGCAGCGCGCCGGTCTTGGCCGGCGTGGGCACGATCAGCTTGGTCCCAGACTCGGCGTGGGTCAGCAGCGGCTTGATCTGACGCTCGAACAGCGGCCCGGCCTTCACCGGGTCGATCACCCGGTAGCGGAACTCGAGCATGTAGCCAGCCGCGGTCTGGCGCACGTACATCGGCTCGATGCCCCACTGTCGCTTCATCAACGTGTTCGCGCGCGGGTGGTGGACCCGCCCGGATAAGGCGGCGATTGCAACGATGAGACTGGCCTCGTCCGCCCCCCCCAGCGCCCGGGCCTGGGGCACGATCCCGAAGGCGGTGAATAAGGAGAGGCCTAGCGCGAACCGGCTCAGGTGCCACCTGGTTCTTCCCGAGCCAGGGGAAGCCGGCCCGAATGACCGCCCCCCCGGTTGGGTAAGGTGTTGGTACAGGTGCAGTATCGAGTTCACAGAAGACCTCGATCACTGGCCGAGTAGATACAAGGTCTGCGTCACGCTGTTGGTTCCGTTGTGTGACGCCGTCAAGGTTGCGCCTCGGAAGCTGTTGTTCGTGGGCGCATCGAAATTGACAGTGACCGTACAGGTACCGCCACCGGACAGCGTGGCCCCGGAACAGGTATCAGCGCCTTTGCTGAATGCCGTGCCAAAGGAATTGTTGACAGACAAGGTCCCGAATGTAACCGGCGCACTTCCTTCAACCGTCACGGTCAAGGTGCTTGTGACCAGCCCGCTCTGATTACCGAAAATCAGAGCCCCGCCGCCCGGAGCACTGAAGAGGGTTCCAGGGGCGGTTGCTGACGTAAACGCCACCTGCCGCACACCGGTCCCGGAAAGGTTCACGGTCTGCGGGCTACCCGTCGCGTTGCTGGTGACCGTAAACGAACCGTTGTTGGTAACGGGGAAAAGCGGCTGCGTGTAGGTCACGGTAAACGTACAGGTGCCGCCTGCGGTCACCGTCGTGCCCGAGCAGGTGTCGGCGGTCTTCGCGAAAGGCGCCGCCGGGTTGGTCGAGGAGACGAACGTGACCGGACCACCCGAAACCGTCGCGATGATCGTCCGCGTTTCTGTCGTCAGGAACACGACATTCCCGAACGCGCCCGATGAGTTGAACGCCACCGTGCCAGGCGTCGTTGCGGCCTGCGACACCTCGTCGGCACCGCGGTCCACAGCACCTCCCTGAGGCCGCGCGTCACCGTCGAAGTCGTGGTCCGGGGCACCCGTGGCAGTGCCATTGTCCAACCCGGACGAGCCGGCACCGATGTGGTGATCCCAGGCCGGTCCGCTCGGATCATTGGCGTTCCAGGCAGTCACCAGCGGACCAAAGCGCACGTCAATCCAGGCGTTGCCGCCCTCGTCCAGTGCGGGCAGTGCCGCCATTGCTCCGGGGGTGCTCGCAAGGGTGCGACCGCCGTTGCAGTAGGGCTTCACCAGATCGGGGTTGCCCGAGGTGTTGCTGGCATCGTAGCCGGTGGTATCGGTCAAAACCGAGAACACCGGGTTGAGCGTGAAGCCGCCACCGAGGACGCCGAGATCCCAGTAGGTCGCGCCCGGGAGGCACTCGCCCACTGTAGTCTGGCTGAGACTCGGCACGAGCCCGGCCGCGGCCGGTACCACGCTCGTGTCCACTTCGTAATGGAAGGAACGGTTCTGCCACACGATGTTGTTCGACAGCCTCGGGTTCGAGAAGTCCCGCACGGCGTTGAACTGGGGCGGATTGGGGATCGCGGCAGTCAGCGCCGGGCTGTGGGGCTCCGCGGCGATACCCGCCGGCTGGTTCACCGAGAGGTTCGGGTTTCCGCTGGTAAACGTCGCGGCGACCGTCGCCGTGCTGTCATTGTGCACGATCGTGTTGTTGGCGATCAGGCTGCGCACCGTGTCCTGCAGCGACACCCCTGCGCCCGACCAACCGGCCACGTTGTTGACGATCATGTTATTGGTGAGCGTCACGTTGTGCCAGCTGTTGACGTTTGCGTTGCTAATATCGAGGCCGTTGACAAACTGAGTGCGGATGCCGCCGCCGTGTCCCGCGCCGGCGTGGTTGCCCTGAATCAGGTTGGCGTCCACGGTGACCGAGCCCGCGCCGAAGGTGAGGCCGGCCGCAGCCGGCTCGCCCGCAATAAACAGCCCGCCGCCGGACACGGTTGTCGCCTGGTTGAAGGTCTGGTTGAAAACGATGCGATTGTTGGCAATCACGCCACCATCACTCAGGCCGAGGTGGCCAATGCCGCCGCCGTCTCCGGTCGTGAAGTTTCCGCACACGAAGTTGTGGCTGACGTTGTACCCGTCGGTGCCCGTGGCGATCGACAGACCGCCGCCGGCTCCGCCCAGACCGCCGTTCTGGGTGATGGCATTGTGGTGGATCGTCACCATGGTATTGAACTCGAAGCGGCCATTGGGGGGATTCTGATCGTCTGCGGTCAGCTCGAGGTACGGCCGACCGATGCGGATCCCGCCGTGATACGAGCCGTTGTTGCCGAACACGTGATTGTTGGCGATCTCGAGGCGGTCAGCATAGCCGTTGACGAAGATGCCGCCCCCGACGTCACCACCAGTGATCGAGAAGCCGTCGATGCGCGACGGGCCCCGGCGGAGGAAACTGTTGGCCGGCGATTGTCCCGTGCCCGGGTCGTGGATGCCCACGACAGTAATGGCTGCACCTTCCTCGGTTTCGAATCCGACTGCGCCGTCGGGCTGGTTGGGCAGCGCGCTCACCACCTGGGTGCAGCCCGCGCCAATCCCGAACAGGCAGTCCATCTTGGTACGCCACGCCACGAGCGACTCGACCGGACGCTTGACGGCATTGATGAAGGTCGAGCCGGCACCGGCGCCCTGCAGACGCACGGGTTTCCACATGATGACCGACTCGTTGTAGGCGCCCGGTGCGACCAGGATCAATGCTCCCGGCGAAG
>JAIOJU010000044.1 GCA_019911765.1 Thiobacillus sp. | reverse complement strand
CCGCACCGGCCATCGCGGTCGCTGCGTTCATGCTGTCGCGTGACGATCCCGATGCCCTGATGCTGGTATTGCCTGCCGATCATTTGATTGGCGATGTTGAGGCCTTTCATGCCGCCATTCGGATGGCTGCGGAGGCCGCCCAGAAAGGACATCTTGCTACTTTTGGCATTGTGGCCGCCACGCCCGAGACGGGCTATGGCTACATCCGCAAGGGTGAACCGCTGGCCGACAGCGCAGGCGCGTATCAGGTGGCCGCGTTTGTCGAGAAACCGGACCTTGCTACTGCGCAGCAGTATGTCGATTCGGGCGACTATTTCTGGAACAGTGGCATGTTCCTGTTTCGTGCAGTGGATTTCCTGAATGAATTGCAGATGCTGCGCCCCGATATTCTGGAGGCCAGCCGGGCGGCGCTCGATGCAGCGACGCTGGACCTCGATTTTGTGAGATTGGACCCGGCGGCATTTGAAGCCTGTCCATCCGAGTCGGTCGATTATGCCGTGATGGAACATACCCGCCATGCGGCGGTGGTGCCGGCTGACATGGCCTGGAACGACATTGGTGCCTGGTCGGCTTTATGGGATGTGGCCAAGAAAGACGCAGACAATAACGCCACCCGCGGCGATGTCATGCTGGAAAACGCCCGCAACAATTTTGTGCGTGCCGAAACCCGCATGGTGGCCATGCTGGGCGTATCGGACCTGGTGGTGGTCGAAACCGCCGATGTGGTGCTGGTGGCGCAAAAGGACCAGGTACAGGACGTCAAGAAACTGGTTGATCGCCTGAAAGCCGAAAAGCGCTGCGAGCATCTGGTTCACAAGCAGGTATATCGGCCCTGGGGCTGGTACGAGGGAATCGACGAGGGCGAACGTTTCCAGGTCAAACGCATCATGGTCAAGCCGGGCGAGAAACTCAGCCTGCAAATGCATCACCATCGTGCCGAGCACTGGATCGTGGTGTCCGGGACAGCCAGCGTGTCCTGCGGCGACGAAGTCTTGCTGCTGACTGAAAACCAGTCGACCTATATCCCATTGGGCACGTCACACCGGCTGGAGAACCCGGGCAAGATCGATTTGCACATGATCGAGGTGCAGTCGGGTTCCTATCTTGGCGAGGATGACATTGTGCGTTTTGAGGATATTTACCAGCGCACCTGACCCGTTTCAGCGCCGGATAGAGGTGGCGGGTGCAATGCCCGCAGTGGCATGACCGACCATTCTTATATAACTTCCTGTTTTTAATTGAAGTATTGGCAGCGCCCATGAGTCTTGGCCAGGCATGCTCGGTGGGTGCATCAAGCGCACTCCATCAAACGTAAGACAAACGCCTACATCACAAATCGCTCATTTCCGACCGCTAATACAGTGTGTGTCCACATTAACTTTCCCGGGTGTCGTCCGAAAACGAATCTACCACGCTGACTTAAGTGTGAGTTTGAAAATAAATTTGGACCAAGAGGGCAAGTCAAATGAAATTGGACGAAATGCTGGACGAAATGCGCGACGTCAATCTCAACTATCTGATGCTGGCTCAAAGCATGATCCAACACGACAAGGCGACAGCCGTCTTTCGTCTGGGCATCAGCCAGGACGTTGCCGAACTGATCGAGGCGCTGACACCGGCGCAAATTCTCAAACTCGCTGCCTCCGGCATGATGGTATCGCGCTTCCGCTTTGACGATGGCGTGGTGCTGAACATGCTGACCAACTACACCAAGGATCGCGCGCTGGCACAATCGCATGCCGCCATCCTGATGGCCGGGCAGGCAGTGGAAGCCTTTGCCTGAAACTGTACTTCAATCGTTGTATCGCACCATATAAAAACCGGGGGGTGTCCTGATGAGCAAGAAAAGTCTGTTGACCGAAATGCGTGACACTCAGCTGGCGATCGATCTGATTGAACTCGGCGCCCGTCCTCAGGTACTGGAATCCGAAACCACCTTGTCCCGCGAGCGGCTGCTCAAACTGTACAAGGAAGTCAAGGGTGTTTCGCCGCCCAAGGGCATGCTGCCATTCTCGACCGACTGGTTTCTGACCTGGCTGCCCAACGTACACTCCTCACTGTTTATCAATATTCACCGTTACATCACAAAGAACAGCGAATGTACTGGCATTGAGGCCGTTCTGAAAAGCTATCGCCTGTATCAGGAGTACCTGCATACCAACCAGATCGAGGCGGTGCTGAGCTTTACCCGTGCCTGGACCCTGAATCGCTTCTTTGAAAGCCGCATGCTTGAAACTGCCGTGTGCAGTGGCTGCGGCGGTCACTTCGTGGTCCATCCTGACGACTTGCATAACCAGTATGTCTGCGGCCTGTGCAACATGCCGGCCCGCGCCGGAAAAACCCGCAAGGCCAAGGCAGCCGCCCAGGCCGAGTCGGCACAGGCGGAGCTGACGGCTGCTGCCTGAACCTGTTTGTATGGAAGGCCGGCAATGACACGTCTGCCGGTCAGCCTTCAGTCTCTTGTCATCCAATGCATCGCGCTGTTGCTGACAGTCCTGCTAAGTCCGCTTCTCCAGTTCCTTTTTTCCTATCCGCCAGCCCTGTGGCTGCTGGCTCTGGCACAAGGCAGTATTGCTGCCGTGCTGAGTCGTGCCTGGCGGCAGCCAGCCTGGTGGCATCCGCTGCACTTTGGCTTTTTCCCTGTTATTTTGCTGGCGCAGCAGGCGAGTATCCCCTCCGGGGTGTATCTGGGTGCTTTCCTGCTGCTGGTGCTGTTTTACTGGAGTACTTTCCGTACGCGCGTGCCGCTGTACCTGTCTGATCGCAAGGCCTGGCAAGCCCTGACCTCGCTGTTGCCCGAATCCCGTGCGTTTCGTTTTATCGATCTGGGAAGCGGGCTGGGGGGCGTGCCTTTTTATCTGGAGCAGCGCTTTCCCCAAGGCCAGTTTTTTGGGACCGAGATTGCGCCCGCGCCCTGGTTGATCAGCCGTCTGCGTGCCTGTTTCAAACGCAGCCACGTGGTGTTCATGCGGCGTGATTACACGCTTATCAATCTGGGCGAATTTGATGTGGTATTTGCGTTTCTGTCACCTGCAGCCATGCCGGATTTGTGGCAGCAGGCTCAAGCCCAGATGCGTAGCGGCAGTCTGTTTATCAGCCTGTCTTTCGAGGTTGAGGCACGGCCACCTGACCAGGTGGTCAGTCTGGCTGAAGGCGCGCGTCATACCTTGTATGTGTGGAGAATGTGAATGGCGTCATGCCGAAATACTCTCGCTGCGCCATCAAGTTTTCTGCATTTTGGTCGAATTCTCATCCTGTAAGCTTCGCATTCGTGCGTGGCAGTATCGGGCAGTCTGAAACAGATTTTGCTTGCGGATTTAACCAAAAGGACAACCGGTTGTGCTAGTCATCGTTGGATACATCGTTATTCTCGCAAGTGTTTTCGGTGGCTTTGTTCTGGCAGGGGGACACATCGCCTCGTTGTGGCAACCGGTGGAACTGCTGATGATTGGTGGTGGTGCAGTAGGCTCGTTCGTGGTTGGCAACAACAGCAAGGCGATCAAGGCTACGCTAAAGGCGTTGCCCACTCTTTTCAAGGGCTCCAGATACAACCGTGCGCTGTACATGGACATGATGGCGCTGTTGTATGAATTGCTGACCAAAATCCGCAAGGAAGGCTTGATGTCGATCGAAGGGGATGTCGATGCGCCCGAGAGCAGTCCCCTGTTCTCAAAATATCCTACGATCCAGGCCGACCATCACATTGTCGAGTTTCTTACCGACTATCTGCGGCTGATGGTGAGCGGTAGCATGAATGCCTTCGAGATTGAGAACCTGATGGACAACGAACTCGAAACCCATCACCACGAAGGTGAGGTTCCGGTGCACTGTCTCGCCAAATTGGGCGACGGCCTGCCGGCATTCGGCATCGTGGCGGCGGTGATGGGCGTCGTGCATACCATGGAGTCGGTCGGTATCCCGCCCGCTGAGTTGGGAATCCTGATTGCGGCGGCTCTGGTCGGCACCTTCCTCGGTATTCTGCTGGCCTACGGTTTTGTGAGTCCGCTTTCCGGTCTGCTTGAGCAGAAACTGCATGAATCATCCAAGCTGTTCCAGTGCGTCAAGGTCACCTTGCTGGCCAGCATCAACGGCTATGCGCCGGCCATTGCGGTCGAGTTTGGACGCAAGGTGTTGTTCTCAACCGAGCGGCCATCATTCAGCGAACTGGAAGAACATGTGAAGGGTGCGAAATCGCGCTAATGCATTTTCAACCTCCGATCTGGCAGACCTTCCCACGCATTCCCCGGGCATAAAAAAGAGACCACATGAGCGAGCAAAAAGCGCCCATCATCGTCAAGCGCATCAAGAAGGTGGCCGGTGGTCATCATGGTGGCGCCTGGAAGATCGCTTACGCCGACTTTGTGACGGCCATGATGGCGTTCTTTCTGCTGATGTGGCTGCTGGGCTCGACCGCCAAGGGGGATCTGGCCGGTATCGCAGAGTATTTCAAGACGCCGCTCAAGGTGGCGATGCAGGGCGGGAGCGGGAGCGGAGACAGTTCCAGCGTGATCAAGGGCGGTGGAACCGATCTGACCCGCAAGGATGGTCAGGTCAATAAAGGTGCAACCAAAGCCGAGAAGAAATCCTATAACCTTGAGGCGGCCAAGGCCGAACTCGAACGGGTCGAGGCCGCCAAGCTCAAGCAGTTGAAAGAACGCCTGGAAGGGGCGATCGACAGCAACCCGACCCTGAAACAATTCAAGCGCCAGCTTCTGATCGACATCACGGATGAAGGGTTGAGGATCCAGATCGTCGATGAGCAGAACCGGCCCATGTTCAATCTGGCCAGTGCTGAATTGCAGCCTTATACCAAGGTTATCCTGCATGAAATCGGACTGGTGCTGAATGATGTGCAAAATCGTGTCAGCCTGTCAGGCCACACTGATGCCAAGCCGTATTCCAACGCCGGACGCGGCTACAGTAACTGGGAATTGTCGGCCGATCGGGCCAATGCCTCGCGGCGCGAACTGATCGCGGGTGGCATGGCTGAGGAAAAAATGTTGCGGGTGGTTGGATTGGGATCGTCGGTGCCATTTGGCGAGGCGGCGCCACTGGATCCGGTCAATCGCCGAATCAGCATCATCGTCATGAACAAGCGTACTGAAGATAATGTGACCAAGCAGGCCAGCGGCGTCAATGTCGCGGATGAAGCGGCCGCGCGCGAAGAAGTGACACAAGCCACCACGCCGCAACAAGGGCGCTCCCAATAGCCCATTGATCGTGACGTTATCCAGCGCAGGGGATCTGATCCAGGAATTGTTCGTCCCCTCCGCCCCGCCAGCAAGATGCTCCGCCTTCTCCGGCAGTAGTATGAGCTTTTGAATCAAGTGGCGCGCCACTTGAGTCTAAATAAGGGCCCAAATCCACCCTTATTCCCCTGATCGCCCGGCTTGTACATATCCAATAATTCACCCTACGAAATCCCGTTTTGAGTCATTTGGCCAGACGGGACCCACTAACAGGTGAATCCGGATGGCTGAAGAAAGCGATCAAGAAAAGACCGAATCCCCATCGCTACAGCGACTGGAGAAAGCGCGCGAAGAAGGCCAGGTCCTTCAATCACGCGAGTTGGGTACGTTCGTTGTTCTGATGACAGGTGGCGCTACCCTGTGGTGGATGGCAAGCGGGCTGGGGCAGACCATGTCACAGATTGTGCGCAGTGGGCTGCAGTTTGATCCAGGCGTTGCCCGTGACACTTCGTATGCCATGGATCAGTTGTCGGTCCAGTTTTTTGATGCTGCGCTGGCCCTGCTGCCGTTCCTGGGGATGGTGGTTCTGGCCACTGTCGCCTCGCCGCTGCTGTTGCGTGGCTGGTTGTTCAGCACCAAGGCATTTGCACCGAATTTCAAGCGTCTGAATCCGATGTCAGGCATCAAGCGCATGTTCTCCAGCCAGGGCTTGATTGAACTGGTCAAAGCCATGGCCAAGGCAGGATTGCTGGGTGGCGTGGCGGTCTGGTTGATCTGGACCAACCTGGGATCCATTGTCTCGCTCAGCCTGGAATCGCCGACCAATGCGATTCAGCACATGGGCGATCTCATCGGAAAAATATTTCTGCTGATTTCAGGCGCAATGATTTTCATCGTCGTGATCGACCTGCCGTATCAGATCTGGAGCTTCTACAACAAGCTCAAGATGACCAAAGAGCAACTGCGCCAGGAAAACAAGGAATCGGAAGGCGACCCGCACGTCAAGGCGCGCATCCGTGCCCAGCAACGTGAAATGTCCCGTCGCCGCATGATGTCCGAGATCCCCACGGCCGATGTCGTGGTGACCAACCCGACCCACTATGCCGTGGCCCTCAAATACAGCGAAGGCAAGATGGGTGCACCGCGCGTGGTCGCCAAAGGGGCAGATGCGGTTGCCGCGCGTATTCGCGAGATGGCGGCCGAGCACAACATTCCCATGCTCGAGGCCCCGCCGCTTGCACGCGCCCTGTTCCGCCACACCGAACTCGGCGATGAAATTCCGGCCACGCTCTATGCCGCCGTGGCCGAAGTGCTGGCCTATGTGTTCCAGTTGCGGCACTTCCGCCAGGTGGGCGGAGCGTACCCCAATGCACCGACCGATTTGCCGGTCCCGTCTGAACTTGATCCGTTGCAGGCCACCACATGAATGGCACCCTGAACCTGTCGAACATTTTCAACCCTGCCAACGCCCGTGCGATGGCAGCACCTGTTTTCATCGTCCTGATTCTGGCGATGCTGGTGCTGCCGCTGCCGCCGTTTGCGCTGGACATGCTGTTCACCTTCAATATCGCGCTGTCCATCATGGTGTTGCTGGTCAGCCTGTCGACCAAGAAAGCGCTCGATTTCGCTGCCTTCCCCACGGTGTTGCTGCTCTCCACCTTGCTGCGCCTGTCGCTCAACGTGGCATCCACCCGGGTGGTGCTGCTGGACGGGCATACCGGCCCGGATGCGGCAGGCAAGGTGATCGAAGCCTTCGGCCACTTCCTGGTGGGCGGCAACTACGCGGTGGGCATCATCGTGTTTGTCATCCTGGTGGTCATCAACTTCATCGTGATCACCAAGGGCGCCGGCCGTATCGCCGAAGTCAGCGCACGTTTTGCCCTGGATGCGATGCCGGGCAAGCAGATGGCCATCGATGCCGATCTCAATGCCGGCCTGATCGATGAAAACGAAGCGCGTCGGCGCCGGGCCGAAGTCGCCCAGGAAGCAGATTTTTACGGTTCGATGGACGGTGCGTCGAAGTTTGTGCGTGGCGACGCCATTGCCGGCATTCTGATCCTGCTGATCAACATCATCGGCGGCCTCATCGTGGGGGTGATGCAGCATGACCTGTCGGTAGCCGATTCCGCCCGCAACTACACGCTGCTGGCGATTGGCGACGGTCTGGTGGCGCAGATTCCGGCCCTGGTAATTTCGATCGCCGCCGGCATCATTGTCAGCCGCGTCAGCACCGAGGAAGACATTGCCGGCCAGATGCTGTCCAACGTCTTCAGCAAAACCCATGCGCTTTACATCACCGCCGCGATTCTGGGCATGATGGGCATGATTCCGGGGATGCCGAACTTCGCCTTTCTGCTGCTGGCGGGCGGGATGGTCTGGCTGGCTTACCGGCGCGGCAAGGAAAAACCGGAAGTGATATCCGAAGTCGAGTCGGCTCCGGTTGCGGCAGTCGAGACGCAGGAAGCCAGCTGGGAAGATGTCGCGCCCATCGACACGCTGGGACTGGAAGTGGGCTATCGCCTGATCCCGCTGGTGGATAACGCTGCGGATGGCGAACTGGTGCGGCGCATCAAGGGCATCCGCAAGAAATTCGCGCGCGAAATCGGCTTTCTGCCGCCGGCCGTGCATATTCGCGACAACCTGGAAATCAATCCGAACAGCTATCGCATCACCCTCAAGGGCGTGGAAATCGGCAGCGGTGAAGTGCGCACCGGACTGTTCCTGGCCATCGACCCCGGCAACATCATCGCCACCCTGCCTGGCGTGGCCACACGCGACCCCGCGTTTGATTTGCCGGCCGTATGGATTGAGGCCGGCCAGCGCGAGCAGGCCCAGTCC
>JAIOJU010000043.1 GCA_019911765.1 Thiobacillus sp. | reverse complement strand
CTACTGGTTTTTTAGCGGCGACTGCCTTTTTAGCCGGGGCTGCCTTTTTGGCTACGGGTTTCTTGGCGGGGGCCGCCTTCTTGGCCGCCGGTTTGGCGGCGGGTTTTTTTGCTGTTGCCATGTAACACTCCTTAGAAGTTGAACACATTCACTTATCACTACAGCTTGAAGCCACGTGCAGTCAGAATTTGCACTTCCAAAGCGTGGTATCAACAGGCGAACAACTTGCCCGAAACCCTCAAAAGACGGGCGATACCGAGGCTCCGCTTGGTGAGCTTCATTCTAGTTACTTTTGCAGAGGGTTCAATGGATAGCCAGGATGTTGCGTGAATAACCAGAGAAAAAATGTAGCAGTCAAGCAAAATGTATTGATCCGACACTAAAAAACATAAAAATCCGTGTTTGCCTGGATGCTCTGGAAATAACTAAATAAGCCGTTCTCCAGCCATTAGCCCATTCTGTGTTTCACGCTCGCGAATGACATGGATTTCATTCTTGTCGATCAGGATTTCTGCCGCGCGAGGGCGGGAATTGTAATTCGAAGCCATGCTCATGCCGTATGCACCGGCTGAAAGAATGGCGAGCAGGTCGCCTTCATCTATCGACAGATCGCGCGCAAAGCCAATGAAATCGCCGGTTTCACAGATTGGGCCGACGATATCGTAGCGTTGTGGTGCCGCTTTTTTCTGGTTGATGGCGACGATACCGTGATACGCCTCGTAAAGTGCCGGCCGCATCAAATCGTTCATGGCGGCATCGACGATGGCGAAATTTTTGTCTTCCCCTGGCTTCAAGTACTCGACGCGCGTCAGCAGCAACCCCGCATTGCCGACGAGTGAGCGGCCTGGCTCCAGCAGCAGTTTCTCGTGACGATTGGCAAAAAGCGCAGCAAGCGTTTGGCCATAGGCCTCAAGATCAGGCGGGGTTTCGTCGTTGTAGCGAATGCCGACGCCGCCACCGAGATCGATGTGATGGAGTGTGATGCCTTCCTTGGCCAGCGTGTCGACGAGGGCAAGCACCCGCTTGGCCGCATCGGTCAGAGGGGAGAGGTCGGTCAGTTGCGAGCCGATGTGACAATCGATGCCGGTGATTTTGAGGTGGGGCAGGCCGGCGGCCAGGCGGTATAGCGCAGGCGCGTCCGCTATCGGCACGCCGAACTTGTTTTCCTTCAGGCCCGTGGAGATATATGGATGCGTCTTTGGATCGACATCGGGATTGACGCGAAACGACACGGGCGCAACCCGGCCTTCTTCGCCGGCCACGCGATTCAGGCGATGCAGTTCGCTGACCGATTCGACGTTGAAGCACAGGATGCCGGCCTTGAGCGCAGCACGCATTTCGTCCGCCGTTTTCCCAACGCCGGAGAAAACGATCTTGCCGGGATCGCCGCCGGCGGCCAGCACACGCGCCAGTTCTCCGCCGGAGACAATGTCGAAGCCGGCGCCGAGACGCGCAAACAGGTTGAGTATCGCCAGGCTGGAGTTGGCTTTCACTGCATAGCAGATCAGATGCGGCGTTTTGGCAAATGCCCGGGCATAAGCCTGATAGGCGCTTTCCAGGGCGGCTTTGGAGTACACATAAAGCGGGGTGCCAAAGCGCTCGGCAAGCGTATCCAGTGCCACCTCTTCAAGATGGAGGCGGCCGTCGAGTCGATGCAGGGTATTCAATTGGAAGTCCGTTGCGGTACAGCAGGTTTTTCGGGAAGATACAGGTCACCCTTGGAGCCGCAGCCAGCCAGACTCAGCCCGCACAGCAACAGGGACACTATATATATGGATATGGAGCGCATTTTCATGCGCGAAATGTTAGCACGGGACATGATCCTACAAACCCCAGTTGACCGCTTATGACCATCAATGGATACCGTATGGATACTGAATTATCTGCCTTCGATCGGATTCACCTGTCGGGTGGATTCGCTACGTACCCGCTGGCACGCCTGGCCGCGCGCCTGCCTTTGTCCCCGCAAGGGGTAGGCCGGATTCGTAATGCCACTAAAGCGGCAACGACTCCGCTCTCGCGCCTTCTTGCCTACCCCGGTAGGCTGCGTCGCCGCTTCGTGGCAGACACACGACCAGACGCACCATCGGGTGCATCCAACTGAGGTTTCTAGGATTATGACAAGAATTGAATTAAACGAAGCCGAATTCAACCAGGCTGCCGGCGCGACACTGGCGCATATCGAGCAGGTGCTTGAGGATGCCGACCTGGATTTCGAGACGCCTGCGGACGGCATCATCGAGATTGAGTTTGACGATGGCAGCAAGATCATCATCAACCGCCACGGGGTTGCCCGGGAAATCTGGGTGGCGGCACGGTCGGGCGGCTTTCATTTCATGCCGGTGGACGGCGGCTGGGTTGACACCAAGGACGGCGAACCCTTCTACGCCAAACTGACTGCGCTGATCGCCCTGCAGGGCGGCGGGTCAGCCCGCTTCTAATCTGCCTTGAAAAGCCAGGCGCTCACCCTGTTTGACCTGGTCGAGCGGCTGTCGCTGCTGACCCGGGCCGATTTGCGGCAAGCGGGCTCGGCCCAGGGGCTGCAGCCTGTCCATCTGCAGGTGCTGTTTTACCTGAATCAGGCCAATCGCTTCAGCAATACGCCGCAGGCGCTGACCGAATATCTCGGGCTGACCAAGGGGACGGTGTCGCAAACCGTGCTGGTGCTGGCGCGCCGCAGGCTGGTGTCACGCTATTCCGACCCACGCGACGGCCGGGTGGTGCGGCTGATCCTGACCGAAGGCGGTTCCAATCTGTTGAAGACGCTGAGCGCCGGCGGGGCCTGGCGCGATATCGTGCAAACGGCCAGTGCGGCGCGGGTGACATCGGCGATGGTGGTGCTGCGGCAGGTGCTGGCTCATGTCCAGGCGCAAAGCGGGAAGCGCAGTTTCGGCGTGTGCTCGACCTGTCGGCACAATCAGCGGTTGGGACCACGCAGCTATTTTTGCGGGCTGATGCAGGAAAAGCTCAGCAGTCCGGAGGTGCGGCGGATTTGCCGCGAACACGCTCCGATCATTCACACCGAACCGGCTTAAATCCGCTTCCTGGCCCGTGCAATTGCCGCACGCACCTGAGCCGGCGCGGTGCCGCCCAGATGATCACGCGCAGCCAGCGAGCCTTCCAGCGTCAGCACGTCATATACGTCATCAGTAATCAGCGGGCTGAATGCCTGCAACTCGGCCAGCGCCAGGTCGGACAGATCGCGTCCGCTGGTGTCGGCGGCGCGCACCGCGCGCGCCACCACTTCATGGGCATCGCGGAACGGCACGCCCTTTTTCACCAGATAGTCGGCCAGATCGGTGGCCGTGGCAAAGCCCTGCATCACCGCGGCGCGCATCGCCTCCGGCTTGACGGTGACGCCGCGCAGCATGTCGGCGTAGATCGCCAGCGTGTCGGTGAGGGTGTCGACCGTGTCGAACAGCGGTTCCTTGTCTTCCTGGTTGTCCTTGTTGTAGGCCAGCGGCTGGCCTTTCATCAGGGTCAGAAGCGCCACCAGATGGCCGTTCACCCGGCCGGTCTTGCCGCGCACCAGTTCGGGCACATCGGGGTTTTTCTTCTGCGGCATGATGGAAGAACCGGTGCAGAAGCGGTCGGCCAGGTCGATGAAGCCGACGCGCGGGCTCATCCACAGGATCAGTTCTTCCGACAGACGCGACAGGTGGGTCATCACCAGCGCGGCGGCGGCGGTGAATTCGATGGCGAAATCGCGGTCGGAGACGGCGTCGAGCGAATTCTCGCAAATGCCGTCGAAGCCGAGTTCGCGCGCAACAAAGGCGCGATCGATCGGAAAGCTGGTGCCGGCCAGCGCGGCCGCGCCCAAAGGCAGGCGGTTGACGCGGCCACGGCAGTCGGCCATGCGTTCAACATCGCGCGCCAGCATCTCGAAATAGGCCATCAGGTGATGGCCGAAAGTCACCGGCTGGGCCACCTGCAGATGGGTGAAGCCGGGCATGACCGTATCGGTGTGCTGTTCGGCCAGGTCGACGAGCGAGGTCTGGCAGGCTTTCAGGCCCGCCAGAATGCGGTCGATGGCGTCGCGCAGATAGAGGCGAATATCGGTGGCCACCTGGTCGTTGCGCGAGCGACCGGTATGCAAGCGCTTGCCGGCATCACCGATTTTCGCGGTCAGTGCGGCTTCGATGTTGAGGTGGACGTCTTCCTTGTCGAGCGACCAGACGAGCCGGCCGGCGCGGATCTCGGTCTGCAATTCGGCCATGCCACGCTGGATCGCCGCCAGATCATCCTTGGAGAGGATGCCGACGTGGTGCAACATGGCGGCGTGCGCCAGCGAACCCTGAATATCGAACTCGGCCAGCCGATAATCAAAGGGAATCGACGCAGTGTAGCGTTTGACGATTTCGGAAACCGGCTCGGAAAACCGGCCGGACCAGGCGGCAGCGGTGCCGTCCGATGGTGTCGATGGCGTGCTCATGAGGCAAATCACGGGGAATGAAAAGAAAGAATCATAACAACCGGCAGGTCGAATTACCGAACTTCTGCCATCTGGGGGTGAACCTGCGCATCGCGCTGACGGTGGAAGCGGCGCTGATTGCCGGTGTGGTGGCGCGCGTACCCGACGGGGCGGCGTTCTG
>JAIOJU010000042.1 GCA_019911765.1 Thiobacillus sp. | reverse complement strand
GGGGTGGGAATATGCGCCGGGCGGTCGGCGGCGTGCGGCGCAACATGATGCGTGTCCTTGACCTTGTGGTCGGCGCTGATGGTGACACCGGTATCGTTGGCCTTGGCAGCATCATCGACGATGAAGCCCATCGGGTGACCGACTTCGACCACGCTGCCGACATCGGCAATCGGGCCGGAAAGAAAGCCTTCCTGGAAGACTTCGACATCCATGATGGCCTTGTCGGTCTCGACCGTGGCGACGATGTCACCGCGCTTGATCGCATCGCCGGGCTGTTTTTCCCAGGTGACGACCACGCCTTCGGTCATGGTGTCGGACAGTTGCGGCATCACGATTGGCGTACCGGCGTGGTGCGGGATCATTTCGGTCTGTGCCTGCTCGGCGACCACTTCGTCGGCAGCAATCGCCACGTCGCCTGCGGTGTCGGTGATGTAGCCGAGCGCGCCGCCAACGGCGACGGTGGCGCCGACGTCAGCCAGCGGGCCGGCCAGATAGCCGGCCTTGAATACCTCGACGTCCATGATGGCCTTGTCGGTCTCGACCGTGGCGACGATATCGCCGCGCTCGACTTTGTCGCCGGGCTGCTTTTCCCAGGTGACAAGCACGCCCTCGGTCATGGTGTCCGAGAGCTGCGGCATCGTAATTGCGTAGTGTTGGGACATGCTTGGATCCAATTCTTTGTTTATCCACGAAGGACGCGAAGAGACGCGAAGAAAACCTTACAGATGATCACTTCGCGGTCCTTCGCGTCCTTCGCGGACAAAAAGGTTTTTACGCTTTTCCGAACAGTTTCAGAACGGCCTTCACCACATCTTCGTGGTCGGGAATGGCCGCTTTTTCCAGCGTGTGGTTATACGGTTGCGGCACCAGCGCCGAGTGGACGCGTACCGGGGCAGCGTCCAGCTCGAAGAAGCATTCCTCGTTGATGATGGCGATGACTTCGGAGCCGACGCCGACCGGCGCTTCGTCTTCTTCGGCGATGACGGCACGGTGGGTCTTGCTGACCGATGCCTTGATCCCGGCACGATCCAGCGGGGCCAGCGAGTACAGGTCGACGACTTCGGCCGAGATGCCGTACTGCTTGTCGAGAATCTCCGCGGCCTTGAGGCACCAGTGCACCGAGATGTTGTAGCCGAACAGCGTGACATCGGTTCCGGAGCGCGTGACATCCGAGCCTTCCAGGGGGTGGAAGTATTCCGTATCCGGCACTTCGCCCTTCATGTTGTACATGAGTTCGTGTTCGTTGATGAACACCGGGTCATTCGAGCGTATGGCCGACTTCAGCAGACCGTAAGCCTGTTTGGGGTTGGACGGCGTCACCACGCGCAGGCCGGCGATGCCCATGAACACTTTTTCCATCCGCGCCGAGTGTTGCGCGCCCAACTGGTGCGCAGCACCGCCTGCCGAGCGGAACACGCAGGGTGCCTCCAGCTGGCCGCCCGACATGTAGCGAATTTTGGCGGCGGAGTTGAACATCTGGTCCATCGCCAGCCAGGCGAAGTTGACCGACATGATCTCGACGATGGGGCGCACGCCGAGGAAGGAGGCGCCGATCGCCAGGCCGGTGAAGCCGCCTTCGGAAATCGGGGTGTCCATCACGCGCAGCGGGCCATATTTTTCATACAGGCCCTTGGTGGCCTTGTAGGTGCCGCCGGCCACGCCGATGTCTTCGCCCATACAGATGACCAGCGGGTCGCGCGTCATTTCTTCGTCGTGGGCGCGCTGAATCGCTTCCCAGTACATGATGTTTGCCATGCTGTGTTCCTCTAATTCCAGTGGCGCTTAAGCGGCCTTGCCCGTGAGCCACGGGGTTTGGGTTTCACGGTCGGCGAGAACATATTTTTCAAGGTCTTCGACGCGGGGTTCGGGCGAGTCTTCGGAGAACTTGATGACCTCGTTCTCGATGTAGGCGTCGGTTTCCTTTTCCAGGGCCTCGAAGGCTTCCATGGTCAGTTCACCGGCGGCGATCAGACGGTCGCGCAGGATGAAGATGGGGTCGCGCTGCTTCCACAGTTCTTCTTCCTCGCGCGAACGGTAGCCGCGCGAATCGGACATCGAGTGGCCGCGATAGCGGTAGGTCATCAACTCGAGGAAGAACGGACCGTTGCCCGAGCGCACATGATCGACCGCCTTGCGTGCGTGTTCGTAGACGATCTCGATATCCTGGCCGTCGCATTCGTCAGCCGGGATGTTGTAGCCGGCGACGCGCTTGTGCTGATGGATCACGGCGGTGGAACGTTCGATCGAGGTGCCGATGCCATAGAGGTTGTTTTCGCAGACGAACAGCACCGGCAGTTTCCACAGCGCGGCCATGTTCAGGGTTTCGTGGAACACGCCCTGGTTGTTGGCGGCGTCGCCGAGGAAACAGATGGCGATCTCGTCGCCGCCCTTGAGCTGGATCGCCTTGGCGATGCCCGCTGCCAGCGGGAACGGACCGCCCACCAGCGCGTAGCCGCCCATGAAGCGGTGCGCCGCATCGAAGATGTGCATGGAGCCGCCGCGTCCCTTGGACGAACCGGTTTCCTTGCCATACAGCTCGGCCATCACTTCTTTCGGGTCGGCGCCGCACTTGATGGCGTGGACGTGGTCGCGGTAACCGGTGATCACGTAATCGTGGCCGGGGCGCGCCGCTTCCATCACGCCGTTGCAGCAGGCCTCCTGGCCAGGATAGAGGTGGAGGAAGCCGCCGATCTTGCGTTCGATATAGGCCTGATAGCAGCGCTCTTCAAAACGGCGGTGCAACACCATTTCGCGCAGCACGCGTTTCTTGCCTTCAATCTTCATTCGGTTACCCTTGGTGGATAGGCTCGGAAAAGGCGCCAGAAAAATTCCAACCCGTAATTATCCGGGAAACCCTGCCAACCATCAAGAAAAACGCCACTTACAAGGATTCGCCATGCTGCCTAAACTCACTGAAAATAAACAGGAAATCCCCCTGAAATCACTGGAAACGGCAGGTCATGCATTGCTGCTGCTGCCCGTATCGAGAACCTTGCCCGACCTGCCGGGCAGCGCCGAACTCAAGGCGGTGATGAAACGGCGCGGCCTCAAAATCAATGACCTGGGCAAATCGCCGGTGGCCGTGCAACTGGCGGGTGGCACGCTGGTAGCGGTTGCCATGCTCAAAGCCGATGCCAGCACCTTCGAAGCGCACGAACTGGTGCGCAAGGGACTGGCCCTGCTGCTGGCTGAACATCCCAAATCGCTGACGCTGGCGGTAACGGGCGATGCCGCCTTCAAGGCGCGCGCGTCGGAGGCGGCGGTATACGCTGCGCTGGTCAATGCGGCACCGCTGCCATCGAGAAAATCCAAGCCCGATGCGGCGCTTGAAACCGTGCAGCTGTTTGGCCACAAGTCCGCCGATGGCTGTGCCCGTATCAAGGCGCTGGCCGAAGGCAACGTGCTGACCCGCAGCCTCACCGTGCAGGGGCCGGACGAACTGACGCCGGGCGTCTACCGCAAGCGCATCAAGGCGCTGGCCAAGCAATACGGCTGGACCGTCGAGGAATACGGCTTCGACAAGCTGAAGAAGATGGGCGCCGGTGCCTTTTGCGCGGTGGCGCAGGGTTCGCCCGCCAGGGATGCGGCCATCGTGCGCATACGCTGGGAAGGGGGAAGGGGGAAGGGTAAAGGGTCGAAGCCGGTCGCCTTCGTCGGCAAGGGCATCTGCTTCGATACCGGCGGCCACAACCTCAAGCCCGCCAAATACATGCAGGGCATGCACGAGGACATGAACGGCTCGGCCGTGGTGCTCGGCATTCTTGCGGCGGCCTCGAAGATGAAATTGCCGGTTGCGCTGGAAGGCTGGGTCGCGCTGGCCGAGAACCACATCAGCCCGCAGGCCTACCGGCAGAATGAAGTGGTCAAGGCGCTCAATGGCACCACGATTGAAATTGTCCATACCGACGCCGAAGGCCGCATGGTGCTCGCCGACACGCTGACGCTGGCGGCCAGGGGCAAGCCCGCGCTGATCGCCGATTTCGCCACCCTGACCGGCTCCATGCACTATGCGCTGGGCAGCCGCATGTCCGGCGTGTTCGCCACCTCCAGCGCACTGGCGCACCAGGCTTCGCGTGCCGCCATTGCCAGCGGCGAGCGCATCGTCGTGTTTCCCTATCCCGAAGACTACGACAGCCATCTCGATTCCACCGTGGCCGACGTCAAGCAGTGCAGCATGGAAGGCGAGGCCGACCACATCCTGGCGACCCGCTTCCTGTCGCGCTTTGTCGGCGACACCCCGTGGCTGCACATGGACCTGTCGGGCCATAGCTGCAAGGGCGGCCTCGGCGCGGTGATGAGCGATGCCAACGGCTTCGGCGTGGCCTGGGGGATCGCGCTGCTGGAAGCGCAGAAAACGGCGTGATGGTCTGGTGATGGCCTGATCAGGGAAGGGGCGCCTCGAGGTTGCCCCTTTTTCAATTTGGCCTGGTCAGACAACTGCGCTTAGCGTACGGCCCCGGGATCAAACAACGGGTTCTCGATCATCCCGAAGCGATTGCCGAATGGGTCCTGTACCGCTGCCACCTTGATGCCTTCGCCCACGGCGGTCACGGGTTCCAGTTCCGATGCACCGAGTTCGATCAGTCGTGCATATTCCGATTCGATATCCGATACGCCCCATAGTGGCTGCGGCCCGGTTGTGCCGGGCTGTGCATTTGGCAACAGGCCCAGTTCAAACCCGCCGACCGCAAAGCCGACATAAAACGGTTCGTCGAAATAGGGTGGCTGGCCCAGGATTTCCGTATACCAGCGTTTGGCGGCAGCCAGATCGGGCGCCGGGTAAATGGCAGTGCGCAGGCCGAGGATCATGGTGTGCTCCTGGGTTTTGATGGAACAGGATACGGGTCAGTAAACAATAGTGTGGCTTGCCCCAATTGGCTAGGGCCAGGTTGACATCGTGACTATCATGGGACTCCTTCAACGGCAAAACCATGACACCCCATTTCCCGCTCATCGAGCCGCTGTATGTAGACGACGCCCTGCTGGTGGCCGACAAGCCGAGCGGCCTGCTGGCGGTGCCGGGGCGCGGGGCCGACAAGCAGGATTGCCTGAGTGCGCGGGTGCAGGCCCGCTATCCCGACGCCCTCGTCGTGCACCGCCTCGACATGGCCACCTCCGGACTGATGGTGATGGCGCGCGGTGCGGCAGCGCAACGCGCGCTCAGCAAGGCTTTCGCCGCGCGCGAGGTGAACAAGCGCTATATCGCGGTGGTGGCGGGCCGGTTGCCGGCGCCGGCGGAAGCGTGGGGGGTGATCGACCTGCCCATCATCGCCGACTGGCCCAATCGGCCCCTGCGGATGATCGACCATCAACATGGCAAACCCAGCATCACCCGCTGGCGCGTGCTGGCGCATGATGACATTGCGTTAACCACCCGGCTCGAACTCGAACCGGTCACCGGTCGCTCGCATCAGCTGCGCCTGCATCTGCGGGAGTTGGGCCATCCGATCCTGGGCGATACCCTTTACGCGCCGCCGGCCATCCAGGCCATGGCCGGGCGTTTGTTGCTGCATGCCTCGTCACTGAGCTTTGCACACCCGGTATCCGGGGAAGTATTGGCGTTTGAGCGGCCGGCGATGTTTTGACTCGGGCCTGTTCACACTGATTTCGCGCCTGCGTTGCTGCGAGAAAGCGATGGATGCAAGGCGTGTCCTGGGCTGGCTCGCCGCCAGCATATGTGCGCGGCGATACTGCTTGCGGTATCCTTTTGGCTATAGTGGTTGATCTGTTCGGAATTACTTTCTTGGCGAGATAACGAGATGATGATGAAAAAACTATTGCTGACCTTGAGCCTGTCGCTGACTGTCGTGCCCGTTTATGCCGATGCACTCGGACCTACGGAAGGGACGGACCTGCCGCCGGCACGCATTACCCCGAGCAAGCCGGTTGCAGCGCCCGTGGAAGCCGCCCCTGCAGCCCCCGCCGTGATGG
>JAIOJU010000041.1 GCA_019911765.1 Thiobacillus sp. | reverse complement strand
TTTCATGCCGGCAATCATGCCGATGTGCTGAAGCATTGTGTGCTCATCCAGTTGAGCCGTTATCTGGCGCAGAAAGACAAACCGTTCTGGATCATCGATACGCACGCCGGCGCCGGACTCTACGAACTGGACACCGGCTATGCCACCAAGCTGAAGGAATACGAGGGCGGCATCGGCAAGCTGTGGACACGCCAGGACCTGCCCGCCGCGCTGGCCGACTATGTCGAGCTGGTGCGCGCCTGCAACCCGAACGCCACCCACGCACCCGACACCCTGCGTTTTTATCCCGGCTCGCCCTGGCTCGCCTTGCAAACCCTGCGACCGCAGGATCGCCTGCGCCTGTTCGAACTCCACAGCAGCGACAGCAAAATTCTGCAGGACAATTTCAGCGACCAGGGCCGGCGCGTCAGCGTCACCACCGGCAACGGCTACGATGCCCTCAAGGCGCTGCTGCCGCCGCCGCCCCGCCGCGCGCTGGTGCTGATCGACCCGCCCTATGAAACCCGCGATGACTACACGAATGTGATTGCGGCGCTGAATGAAGGGCTGACCCGCTTTGCAACCGGCACCTATGCGATCTGGTATCCGCAGCTCGACCGTCCCGAAGCCCGGCAACTCCCCGACAGGCTCAAGCGCCTGCCCATCAGGAACTGGCTGCACGTCACCCTTACCGTGCACACCCCTTCGACGGATGGCTACGGCATGCACGGCAGCGGTATGTTCATCATCAATCCGCCGTGGACGCTGCACAAGACGCTCGCAGAGACCATGCCCTATCTGGTTGCGGCCCTCGGGCAGGATAGCGGCGCCGGTTTCACGCTGGATGCGCAGGCTGACTGAATCCACTTGATTCCCGAAGAAACCAGGCCGAAGAATCCCGGCGATTCAGCCAGCCGCTTGCCTGGCGTCGAGTGCATCGACTTTCTTGTACATCCATCCCCCCACATACAAAGTAACGCCCAGAACCAGCAGCAGGCCAATCCTCACCAGCGGCGTGGCACTGGAGAGATCGAACAGCATGACCTTGGCAGCCGAGGCTGCAAAAATCAGCAGGGACGATTTGCCAAGCGCCTGGTCGCGGTATTTGAAGGCCAGCGCCAGGCATGCCAGTGCGATCGCGCCCCAGGCGAAGGAAACAGCCAGTTCTCCATCGAATATCTGCACTGCTGCGCTCATCAGCGCCACATGGCCGACATACAAGGCCGGCGTTGCCAGGCTCTGCAGCGCAGGCATGCGCTGCGCCAACACGTAAGCGACATACAGTTCTGCCGCATAGAGCAGCGCCAGCAACTGGTGCGCAGGCACCGAATCGAGATTCGCTCCAACCAGCACGCGCTGATAGTTGATCGCAAAAACAATCGCAATCAGCACACGAACCGGCCAGGGAACCGTAGCCACCCCGCCGCGGGTACGGAACAGCAAACCCAGTGCGGGCAACATCAGCAAGGCCACCCAGGGTGCGAAGGCATCGGGCAGCAATTCCATGTAACCGGCATGAAACAGCGCCAGCGACGCATAGGCCCCCACCAGCACCGCCCCGGATTCCAGTGGCCGCTCCAGTATCCGTTTTGCGACGGCATAGCCCAGCAACAACACGCCCGCGCTGCCCAGCGCAATCCATGGGGCCAGCGCCGGCAAGTGCCGTTGCAGCAATTCATACTGCAAGGCATAAAAAATCAACAGCAGCGGCAGATGAACCGCAGCCTCCTCCCGGCTCAACGGGCGCTGATGGCGAATCGACAGGCTGACCGCACCACCGATGAAAATCATGAATTGAATCACCTGAAAAGCAAACGCCGCTTCCCATTCGCCCGGCGCCATCTGCCGCCACAGGTAATGAAAACCAAGCAAGGCCAGGTAGGCCGCCAGCAGATAGGGGCGGCGATTGCCAATCCAGATCGAATAGAGACAAAACAACACGCTCCAGGCCGAGAAATAGATCACCAGATCGGTCACTGAACCTGCGAGCGTATGCAGCAGAAACGGGGCCGAATAGGAACCCGTCACCGCAAACAGGCCGTAGATTTCGCTTTCGAACAGGCGACCCAGCCACAGTGCAAACAGACAGGTGAGAATCACCGCACCCGTCGCCATCGGCACGCCAATAAAGTGATAGTAGAGATGCGCGCCGTAGATCGACAGGAACAGCACCACCAGGCCACCGGCCGGCAGCAGGCTCGCGTACTGCTTGTCAGCTGCGCGCAGCTTGAGCCCTGTGCCAATCAACGCGAACCCGCTCAGCACTGCCAGCCCAAGCTGCCGCTCCGGCGTCAGCCAGCCTGCATCCATGGCCAATCGAATCAGGTAGGCAACGGCCAGCACCAACGCCGTCGCCCCCGTCCAGCCGAGAATCTGGGTCACCGACATCGAACTGCTTGCGCTGGCGCTAGCGTAGACTGGATCAGTCATCTTCCGGGTCAGCGGCGATACCGTCACAGGTGGCTGGTTAACTCGCTTGAGCTCCGTCACCGCGGACGCGGTCTCCTGGGAAGGCGTATCTGAGACAGTGCCCCGGACCGCCGTCATGGCAGGGAGTAATTGCTCAATCCGTGCAAGCCGGGCCTCGACCTGGTCGAGTCGTTCCTCAATGGTTTTCAAGTCGGGACTCCTGATGGTTGAATTGGTCCTAGTGTTATTGCGCCACCCCGGGCGGCCTGGGCCGGACGCAGGTAATTGTGGCTGAGCCTGCCTCTTTTTGCCCAGCAAAAGTTCAGCAAGGCGCAAGGCCGGCTTGTTGACTCACTCAACGCACCGTCAGATTCTTCACCCACACCAGCTCGCAGGCACCATTGCCTGAATCGCTGCGCGTCATCGAGCTGTTCCAGCGCCAGCCATCAGATGCCTGCACGCGCACCAGATATCCGCTTAGCGCAACGATCTGGCCCTTGCGTACATCGCGCAGTCGCCTCTTGATGTCGTCGCTGGCGGGAATCATGTGCATGTTTGCGCTGTGCTCGACAATGTCAGATGGATCGATCGGCGGTTGATCCGACCAGCGATAGAAATAGAAACGCCCGCCCTGGCGGATCTGCAGGCGATCCAGCACGGCGCTATCCGACATCGGCCCCCAGCCGAGCGCCAGATCGACAGGCGACAGATCGGCCTCGCGCCCCACGTGATAGGGCTCCGTGGAAAGCACACGGGCTTCCAGCGAGAATTCGGCGGCCGGCATGATTTGATACCCTTTCAGCGAAAACGACGGCAGGCCCGAGCGATCGATCTGCACCGGTGCTTTCGGCGCGAGGGTGCCACGGGCATGGTCAACGGGGCGCGAGGAAAAATGATTCCATGCCCCGGCGATCATGGCGACGAACAACAGGGTGGGGACAACTCTCATGGTCCTTGGATGAGCGAATGGGATGCCACTGCTAACGGACAAAAGGGCCGCGTAATTCAGTACCCCCGCATCCGCTGGATCCTGCGATGTGGAGAATCGAACCCTGATCCCCTGATTTGCAACGCCTTGTATTGCCAAGGCCTGCCCGGGCTTTCAGGTGATCGAAAAGACAGATCCGCCTGCTACGGGTTAAGCTTGGCAAAAAACAAGGAAACGCGTTGTGGGGATACTGAACAGGTTTCGGTCAGCTTTTGCCTTTGGACGCACCGCGCCAGAGCCTGGCGTGGAAGCGATGCCTGAATCGCCGGTCAGGGATGAACGACGGCGCAACAAGCGGGTGAACGCACGCGACGAAACCCGTGCCCTGATCATCGATGACTCCCCCACCATCGTATTTGCGCTGAAGAAGATCCTGCAGTCGGCGGGCTTCATCACCCTGGAAGCACTGGATGCCGAAACCGGAATCAGCCTCGCCCGGACGGAAACACCCGACCTGATCTTTCTCGACATCATTCTGCCCGGGGTCAACGGCTTTGCTGCGCTGCGCACCCTGCGCAGGGATCCGGTCACCGCACATATCCCCGTCATCATGATCAGCGGCAACGAGCAGGCAACCGAACTGTTCTTCGGCAGCCGCACCGGCGCGGATGATTTCATGAAAAAACCGTTTTCGCGTTTTGAAGTGTTCGCGCGAATTGAACGCCTGCTGGATGAGAACATGGTGCCGCAGCGCATCCCGGCGGGGGTGTCCGTTGCCGGACCGGATTTGCATGACTAAGGCGCATCCTCACTTCGAACCGGCAGCGCACTTTCCAGACAACCGGCACCCAGAAAAAAACTACACATGGTAACGATCACCCAACTCATCACCAGAAGAAAGGCCGAATCCGGCGAAACCGTGTTCCGGTTGCGCTTTGACGCGAGCTCGCCGGTTGCCGAACTGGTATTGAGTCCGCTTGGCCTGATGGGCAATATCCTGATCCGCGGCGAGAATTTCGGCGGACGCAACCAGGCGCTCACCGCGCTGTGTGGCGACGCGGCCACCGCGGGATTTGGCGTGATCTACCTCACAGAGGGACTGATCTCGTCGCTGGTCGCCAGCCTGCGTGACAAAGTCAACGCGGCCTTCGGCCCCACCCGCTATCACGCCCTCAATGTCGCCGTCGAAAGAGATGGCAAACTGAAGGTGAGCCGCAAGGCGGTTTCGATACTGCAGTTCAACTCGTACCAGTCGCAGAGCAGCGTGGACGAGATCAGACGGCGCCTGCCCGGCATCCTGGACTGGATCGAGGAAAGCAACCTCGAGCATCCCCTGCTGCTGATCCTCGAGAATTACCACCTGTACTGCAAGGAGTTCGCGGCCGACCTGCTGGCCCGCGCCAACATGGCGAATTGTGCGGTGATTCTCACCACCCGGGGCTCGGACCCGAGAGCCGGCGTGATCCCGGACATCGAACCGGGCGTATTCGAGAAATGCGCAACCATCCTGGATCTCAACCGCCGGCGCGCGAGCACCAAGGAGTAGAGCGCGTCATGACCGGTACCCCATCGGCCTCCAGCCCTTTTCGTCCGGCGCTCCCCGGCATCGCCTCGCAGACACGCGGTCTGGTCTAGACTTAAAAACGTCGAATCCCGTCCAAGGAGCGCAACCATGTCATCACTTGCTTCAACCCATCCCGCCTCTACACCGCGCATTGCCGTCCCTGTCTGGCTATCCCTGTGCGTCGCCCTGATTGCAGGCTTGCTGTTTGCGACCCAGGCACACGCTGCCAGTGCCGCCGAAATCGATCGGGAAGTCGATCAAACCCTGAAAACCTTCCAGAAAATCGAGGGCGCCAAAGCCTATCTCCCGATCGCCAAAGGCATGCTGGTATTCCCCAAGGTCTACAAGGCCGGGATCGGCATCGGCGGCGAATACGGTGAAGGTGCGCTGCGGGTAGGCGGAAAAACCGTCGGCTACTACAGCACGGCGGCGGCTTCCATCGGCTTTCAACTCGGCGCGCAGGCCAAGAGCATCATCGTCCTGTTTACCAATGAATCCGCCCTGGAGAAATTTCGTGCCAGCGAAGGCTGGAAAGTCGGCGTCGACGGTTCCGTCGCCCTGGTGGACATCGGCGCCGGCAAGGCCCTGGACACCACCAACATCAAGGATCCCGTCATCGGCTTCATCTTTGGCCAGAAAGGCCTGATGTACAACCTCACGCTGGAAGGCGCGAAATTCACCAAACTGGACAAGTAAAAACCATGGCTGGCTACTGAGGAAAAATCTCGCGATAGGCTTGCCTGCTGGCATAGGCCAGCACCGGAAACACCACCGGAAACAAGGGCAGCAGAAGCAGCATGGCCGTAAACATCGCCACCGACAGCACCATTCCCCAGGCCAGCATCGCCGGGAAATTCGAGAACACGGCGCGCACGCTCGCGCTGACCGCGCCCGCCAGGCTGCCGCGCCGGTAAAACAGCAGCGGCACGGCAAAGGCGGAAGTGGTGTAGATGATGAACGCCAGCAATGTCCCCATCAACCCGCTGAAAAACAGATACGGCCAGGTATTGCCCTCTCCGGCCAGACCCGCAAAGAACTCCGGCAGGCCCATTTCGCGCGTCATGCCGAAATACAGGCCGTAGACGATGCCCGCATCCGTCAGCCAGATCAGGAACAAAAACATCTCGAACAGCGACACCACCCAAAGCACCGGCGGAACCAGGCGGAAGCCCGCGAAAAAGTGCCCCAGGCGCACCGCCTCATTGCGCTGCAGATGATCGGATACATTGAAGAAACCGCACAACAAAGCCGGGCCGATCAGCATGAATCCGCCTGCCAGCGCCACCACCAGGGGAGTCAGTCCGGCCGTCACCACGGCATAGAACTGCGCCAACCCCAGCACTGCGAAAATGCTGGCATAAGCCGCACTCAGTCCCTTCGCCTGCAGAAAAACCAGCCATCCCGCATGCAGCCAGCAGGGCAAACTGGCCAGCCCGACTTTGCTGGGTGCAAGCATACTCATGAAGCCCTCCTCGATCAGGTTCGGTGAAACGGGAAATGCAAGGTCGTTCGACTCACTTTAGAGCGTACACCACGCTCAGTACAGGCTTATCGAAGGCTGTTCAGCGCGTTCTTAATCCACCGCTCTCCCTGCCCGATACACTGCCAGCAAGGCCGCCTTGAGTTCCGGCTCCGCATCCAGGTCGCGCGCGCCCAGCACCTGCTGCGCGATGGCCCGAACACGCTGCCAGTCACTTGTCTCGCGCCGCTCCTGCTCGAACCGGGCCCAGTCGAAGCGGCCATCGCGGCAGCTTCGTTCCGCCACGCCCGTGGCATCCGAGAATACGATCTCATGCGTTTCCATGACTTCATACAGATAGGAATAGGGATCAATCCCGGCCGCCCTGGCGAGGCGTTGATGGAAATCGGGCATCACGCCAGGCTCGCCAGGACATCCATCGAGGTCAATGACGGAATCGAGTTCGTAAGCCTCCCCCTTGAATGAGAAGGCCAAGCGGGCGCGGATGGTGTTGTTGCTCATGTTGATCGATAACGAAGAAAGCCCATGACTTCGGTTTGCGATGAGGCGGGGCAGGTTTCAGTCCCAAACGGATTGAATCAATGATCCCATTTTTGCCGGGTAAATGGTTGGAAGCGGTGGTGCGCCGGATTTGAGGATATTCGGCATAATGCACAACCCGTAACTTTCACCCATCGGCCTCGCGACGCGAGGGCCGAACCATTCAGTCAATCAAACCATGCTGCCTTCCATCGAACATCGACTCGCCGCCGAGGTCGCGGCCAAACCTGCGCAAATTTCTGCCGCCATCGCCCTGCTGGATGAGGGCGCGACAGTGCCGTTCATCTCGCGCTATCGCAAGGAGGCGACAGGCGGACTGGACGACACGCAGCTACGCCTGCTGGAAGACCGGTTGCGCTATCTGCGCGAACTGGAAGACCGCCGCGCGACGATCATCGCGTCGATCACCGAGCAGAACAAGATGACGCCGGAGTTGCTGCAGGCCATCTCGCTGGCCCCGGACAAGACGCAGCTGGAAGACCTCTATCTGCCCTACAAGCAGAAGCGTCGCACCAAGGTGCAGATCGCGCAGGAAGCCGGGCTGGAACCGCTGGCCGATGCCCTGCTGGCCAACCCGATGCTCAATCCCGAAGAAGAGGCGGCCCGGTATCTGCGCGAGCCCTTCACCACCGAGCAGGGCGACAACCCCGGCGTGGCGGACGCCAAGGCCGCACTCGACGGCGCACGGCAGATCCTGATGGAGCGATTTTCCGAAGATGCCGGCCTGCTGCAGGCCTTGCGCGAATACGTGCAGGAACACGGCATCGTCGAATCCAAGGTGCGCGAAGGCAAGGATGCGGCAGCGGAAAAGTACGCCGACTACTTCGACTATTCCGAATCCGTCACCACCGTCCCCTCGCACCGCGCGCTGGCACTGTTTCGCGGGCGGCGTGAGGACATGCTCGACGTGCGGCTGCGTCTCGACAGCGAGGAGGAGCGGCCCGGCTGGGGCGTGCCGCACAATCCCTGCGAGGCACGCATCGCCAGTCGTTTCGGCATCCAGGACAAGAACCGCCCGGCCGACCGCTGGCTGATGGACACCGCGCGCTTCACCTGGCGCGTCAAGAGCTTCATGCATCTGGAACTGGAACTGATGGGCGCGCTGCGTGACCGCGCCGAGACCGAAGCCATCAACGTGTTCGCGCGCAATCTCAAGGCCCTGCTGCTGGCCGCGCCGGCCGGGCCGCGTGTGACGATGGGGCTCGACCCCGGCATCCGCACCGGCGTGAAAGTGGCGGTAACGGACGAGACCGGCAAGGTGCTCGACACCGCCACCGTCTATCCGCACCAGCCGAAGAACGACTGGGACGGTGCGCTGCACACGCTGGCCAGACTGGCCGGGCAGCATCGCGTCACCGTGATCGCCATCGGCAACGGCACCGCGTCGCGCGAGACCGACAAGCTGGCGCGCGACCTGATCAAGCTGCGTCCCGAACTCAAGATGACCAGCGTGGTGGTGTCCGAGGCGGGTGCATCGGTATATTCCGCGTCCGAATTCGCCTCGCGCGAATTGCCCGATCTCGATGTCTCGCTGGGCGGCGCGGTCTCCATCGCGCGCCGCCTGCAGGACCCGCTGGCCGAACTGGTCAAGATCGATCCCAAGTCGATCGGCGTCGGCCAGTACCAGCACGACGTCAGCCAGTTCGATCTGGCGCGTTCACTCGATGCGGTGGTGGAGGATTGCGTCAACGCCGTGGGCGTCGACGTGAACACCGCCTCGGTGCCGCTGCTGGCGCGCGTTTCCGGGCTCTCCAACAGCGTGGCGCAGGCCATCGTCACCCACCGTGAGTTCACCGGCCGCTTTGCCAGCCGCGCGCAACTGCTCGACGTGCCGCGCCTGGGCGCAAAAACCTTCGAGCAGGCAGCGGGCTTTTTGCGCATCATGGATGGCAACGATCCGCTCGACGCCTCCGCCGTCCACCCCGAATCGTATCCGCTGGTGCAAGCGATCCTCGCCGACATCAAGCAGGACCTCAAGAACGTGATCGGCAACAGCAGCCTGCTGAAATCGCTCAACCCGGCCAAGTACACCGATGCGCAATTCGGCCTCCCCACCGTCAGCGACATCCTCAAGGAACTCGAAAAACCCGGCCGCGACCCGCGCCCGGAATTCACCACGGCGACCTTCAGGGATGGCGTGGAAAAACTCGCCGACCTCAAGCCCGACATGATCCTGGAAGGCGTCGTCACCAACGTCGCCGCCTTCGGCGCGTTCGTCGACATCGGCGTGCATCAGGATGGCCTGGTCCACATCTCGGCGCTGGCCAACACCTTCGTCAAGGATCCGCACACTGTCGTCAAGGCCGGACAGATCGTGAAGGTCAAGGTGCTGGAAGTGGACGAGAAGCGCAAACGCATCGCGCTGACGATGCGGCTGAGCGATACGGCGGAGAAGACAGGTGACAAGCCGCAGACGGCGCAGCGGCCGCAGCGCGACAACCGCGGTCAGGGCAAGCCGGTGAGCGGCAAACCGAACCGTGCGCCCGCCCCTGCGCCGATGGGCGGCGCCATGGCAGCAGCGTTCTCGAAGTTGAAGAGGTGAGATTTTGTTATCGTAAAGACCGACTTCAAATCTATCCCCGTGACGGCAGCGCTCAACCCTCTTCGTTGTTCGAATTTTCGAGATACTGCTTGAGCGCAACGGCGTGGTTGTATTCCGTGTCCCTGGCGGCATAGACGAGTGTCACCACACCACGGCGCACCTGCTCGTTGAGTTGTTCGATGGCTCCGGGATTGCTGTCGAGTTCCGAATAATAACGATCGCGAAAATCGGCCCACTTCGCTGGATCATGGCCGAACCACTGGCGCAGGGATGTACTGGGCGCAACCTCCTTGAGCCACAAGTCCATATGCGCCGCACGCCTGGACACGCCGCGTGGCCAGAGGCGGTCGACGAGGATACGAAATCCATCATGCGGACCGGGCGCCGCATAGACGCGCTTCAGCCGAATCGACATCTGGATTTTCGAAGCAGTGCCTTGACGTGGCCCATGAATCCACCTGCCAGCATGGCGTCACCGCGTTTTTTCAAACCGGTTGCGCATCAACTGGCCCGTGCAGTCAAGCTGAACGCTGCTACCACAGCATCACCATCACCAGAAGCAGCGCCCAGGCAATGAGGCCGACACCGATTACCGTCTGCACGATGGCGCCGGCGGTGATGTCTTCAAGCGTGTGGCACAGTCCCTCGACACCGTGGTAGATGATCCCGCAGGAGAGTCCCAGCGCCGCGAGCGAAAGCCCTGCGTTGAATGCCAGGCTTGGAACCAGCAGTCCGAGTGACGAGAGCCAAAGCGGAATCGGGGCAATGGCCGCCAGAAGATAGGCGTCGTGATAATCGATCTCCAGCTGGTTGCTTTCGGCAACCTGCCTGATCAGCCAGCCCATCCCCAGGAAGGTCAACATTTCGGCGAGAAAAAAGACCACCGCGATCTCGCCCCAGGCTTTGCCTGCTGCCCCCTTGAGAAACACTTCGGAATAGTTCGAGCCTGCGTAATACAGCATGCCCGGCGGCAGCAACGACAGCGGCAGGACAATGAAGGCGAACACCTTGAGCAGCCCGGGATGGATTTTCTCCAGTTCGGGCCAGCCTTGCGTGGTGGAAAATGGCAATTTTGAAAGGGAAACGAGGTTCATGGCATTTCTCCTGATTAATCTGGCACCGTTAACATCCGTTCGTTCATCATGGCAAAATACATCACACCATGATATTTATTAGGCCATCGATCAACCCATGTCAAGAACCGATTCAAGCAAGCCGCAGCCCCTTGATAAAGCCGAATACGAACGGATATCCCGCTTCCGCTATCGTCTGCGTCGCTTTTTGCGCATCAGCGAGAAATTGTGCAAGGACCAGGGCTTGACCCCCTTGCAGTATCAGTTGCTCCTGCACGTGAAGGGGTTCCCGAACCGGGACTGGGCCTCTATCGGCGAACTGGCGGAGCGCTTGCAGGCGCAACACAATGGCGTGGTAGCCCTGATCGACCGCTGCGAAAAGCTGGATTTGGTGACACGCAATCCCGGCCGTCATGACCGGCGCGTCGTCGAAGTCCATCTGCGCCCCAAGGGAGAAGAAATGCTGGCCAGAATTGCCGCGCAGCACCAAGATGAACTGCAACTGCTTCTGCGGGCGTTTGCCCAGGCGGGTGACACCGCCATTCCGTAGCAATCCGGCTCAAAACACCACCTTGTCTGAAAATCGTGTATAATCAAAAACTTACAAAAGCCACCTGACAAGGTGGCTTTTTTGGTTTTGGGCCTTCATATCAGTCAGCGATATCGCTGTTATGAACTTTCCTTTCTTTTCACCCAGGAGGAAATAAATGCATACCAACACCACCACCATCATCAACTGCCTGAAACAACACGGCCAATTGCTGGACCACGAAATCTCGAAGGAAACAGGCATTCCGTTGACGACGGTTCGCCATTCATTATCCGACCTGTCGGAACGCGGCGAGATCTCACACTGCAACGTGACCCAATTCAAGAGTGGCAAGCCCATCAAGAGCTCGCTCTGCAGAATTGCCGGGTATACGCCCACCTGGTCCACGCGCAAGAAACCCGCCACGAAAACAAGCAACTAGTCGATCGCTGAACTTGATCTCATGCCGATGGCGCATGGGTTGATGGTGTCTGATCCGATTGATCCTTTGTGGTAAAAGGCAGTATCTGATCCCCACCCAATCCAGCCCCTCGCCATGACCATGCCGCTCGAACTCGCCGCCCTCTGGTCTGACATCGGGCTACCCTTTGCCTGGGGCGGACTCGTCGGCCTGGTGTTTTCGCTGGTCGGTGCGGCGGGTGGCATCCTCGCCTCGTTCGGGCTGATTTCCGTGCTGGGACTGACCGACGCCAATCAGGTCAAGCCGATGGCGCAGGTGCTGACGCTGGCAACCCCTCTGGTGGCCGTGCCCAGTTATTTACGCCAGTGCCGGCTGGTGCTCGGTCTGGCCGTCATCCTGGCTTCGGGCGGCTTGCTCGGTGCGCTGGTCGGCAGCCGCCTGTCCATGCATTACCTGTCCGACCTGTCCGATTTCAAGCCCATCTTCGCCGTTCTTGTCTTGTTTATTGCGGCCCAGCTGGCCTGGTCATTGCGCCCGCGCCCCCAGGCCTCAGGCGCCTCGGCACGGGCGGCCGCCGCCTTCGAAGGCCTGGTGCTGCAAGGCGAGCAACCCTGCCAGATGGGCGTTCAACATCTGCACGGGTCGTGGCGACGGATTGAATTCGAGTTTGGCGGCGAACTGTTTCGCTATCACCCGCCCGTCGCCTTTGCGGCCGGATTCATGATCGCCGCCATCGCAGCGGCACTGGGCGTCGGCGGTGGATTCCTGCTGGTGCCCTTCATGGCCATGGTGTTGCGCCTGCCCATGTTTGTGGTGGCCGGCACGGCCGCCCTGGCCATCTTCATCAGCTCATCCGCCTCAATCACCAGCTACATGGTCATGGGCGTACAGCTCGACTGGGGGCTGCTGCTTCCCATGCTGGCAGGCACGGCGTTGGGCGCCTGGCTGGGTCCACATATCAGCCGCTACTTCAGGGAAAGCTGGTTGCGCATCCTGCTGACAGTCGTGCTGCTGGGCATCGGGGCAAAGTACCTGGTCGGGTAGTACGCGTTACACAGCCAATATGGGTAGCGTCCGCGCCCGCAACTGCCCGCACCCGCCATCGACTTCCTGTCCCGCGGAGTGGCGCAGCTTGGTGAGCACGCCGCGCCGGTGCAGGCTGCGCGCCATCTCGGCGGCGCGTTCCCAGCTGGGGCGGCGGAAGTCGAAGCCCGCGACGCCTTCGACGCTGTTGTAGGGAATCAGATTCATCAGCGCGTATTTGCCGGCCAGCAGGCGGACAATCCCGTCCAGCTCGGCTTCGCTGTCGTTGATGCCTTCGAGCAGCGTCCACTGGTACTGGATCGGGTAACCCGTGCGGCGAGCGTAGGCCTCGCCCAGCTCGACCAGTTCGGCCGGCGCGATGTCCGGCGCTTTCGGCAGCAGGCGGCGGCGCAATTCATGATCGGTGGTGTGCAGGGAAAGCGCCAGCGCCGGCTTCACCGAGGACTGCGGCAGCCGCTCGAACACGCGCCGGTCGCCGACGGTCGAAAACACCAGATTCTTGTGGCCGATGCCGCCTTCCACCCCCAGCAACTCGATGGCATCCAGCACATTGTCGAGATTGTGGGCCGGCTCGCCCATGCCCATGAACACGACCTTCTTCACCGGGCGACGGCTGCGCGCCAGCACCACCTGCGCGACGATCTCCGCGCCGGAGAGCTGGCGCAAGAGGCCGGCGCGGCCGGTCATGCAGAACACGCAGCCCACTGCACAACCCACCTGGGTCGACACGCACAGGCCATCGCGCGGCAACAGCACGCTTTCCACCGTCTGGCCATCCGCCAGCGCCACCAGCAGGCGGGCCGAACCGTCCTCGCCGGGATGCTCGGAATGCACCCGCGCCAGTCCGTTCAGTTCATCGAACAGGCCCGGCAGTTCATTGCGCAGGCTCAGCGGCAGAAAGTCCTCGGCGCGGCGCCGTTTGGTGTCGAGCGAGCGACCCTGAACCCACGCCCGCAGCACGCGCCCCTCGTGACAGGGCGCTGCGCCCAGATCGCGGAGACGGTGTCGGAGTTGAGGGAGTCGCATGGCGGGCGGGATGGTAGCACGGGAGATTCGGCCGAATCAGTAGACGAATCGAGGGGCAGACCAGTCCAGCCCCATTTATTTCCGATGCAATGCATGGCCCATTTCATGACCACATTCATAGTATGAAAACATCACAGCCCCGCACATTTAATTTCCACAAACGACAGGCCATTCTGTTATTGCCACATGATTCTTGCTAGCTATATTGCGGCTCGGAGAACGGTTTGTAATGAACGGGTAAATACACCGACAGATACATGTGACCGAAACAAGTGGTCACAGACGTGCAGCGTCAAAGCCGCACAAGTGTAAGTGTGTAGTACAAAGTATGGAGGTTTGTCATGAAAAAGCTTATTGCAATAACTGCACTGTCGATACTGACAGGTCCTGCCTTTGCCGATACTTGGGGCAATGGTAATCCGGACGTATATGGCACCATCCTGAATAGCGATAGCCAGTCATTCATGGGTACCAGCCTTGCAGACAGCCCACCCAAGGTAAACATCTATGGAGGCTTTGCCTCACAGGATGCGATGGATGGCTTTAAGACTGGCCGTGCGGGCCCGGAAAAAGGGTACGCGGATGAATATGGTTCCATCCTGGTAGAAACTGGGGTTCGTCCTGAGTGATACCCGGATTTCCGAGAGCGGCCGGGTATGCCCGGCCGTTTTTCTGTCTGCGCCAGGCGATCAATGTCAGCGCAATTGAACCTAAGCGCCTGATGGATGCCTCATCAAGCAGGAATTAACCGTGGAGTGATGCTGCCATGCGGCTTGGGTTCTTTGCATTACTGTCCTGCCTCGTATTGGTGCAACCGATGCCTGCACGGGCCGAGCATTATTGGGATGTCACGGCATCACAATGGACACATCACGTGCTGAAAATAACGGTTATCCGACAGAATGGGAGCACTGAATACGGCTCAGCTGTTCCGCTGGCTGGAGATCGCTTTGTGACCAACTGTCATGTCATTCGGGACGCTCGGGAAATCAAGGTGGAAACGCCCCTGGAAACCTGGTCCGCCAAGTCGGACATGCGTGACGTCTACCGTGACCTGTGTTTTTTGAACGTGCCGGGTTACAAGGCGAGTCCTACTCCCATAACCCCGTTAGACGGAGTAAATGTCGGCATGCCTGTCGTAGCGGCGGGTTATTCGGGTGGCGAATTCAAGCTGACGCGGGGCAAGATCGTCGGCTTGTATACCTGCGAATGCGATGGCGGCAAAGTCATCCAGACCACTGCCGAATTTGATCCAGGCGCGAGTGGTGGTGGACTGTTCGATTTGCAAGGCCGGCTGGCTGGCATACTCACTTTCAAGGCCAAAACCGGCGGCAAATTCCATTTCGCGCTGCCGGTCGGCTGGTTGCGGCATCTGGCCTCAAACAATGTCCAACCCATCATGACGGGCGATACATTCTGGGAAAAACCCGGTCAGGAAAGCGCATATTTCTTGGCCGCCTGTGATCTGGGCGCGAAAAAAGACTGGTCCAATCTGGACAGGGTTGCCGGCGAGTGGACAAAACAGGAGCCCGACAATCCGGAAGCATGGATGGCATTGGGCCGCGCCCGTGCCGGATTGAACAAAAAGGAGCTGGCGATTACCGCGTTTCAGCGGGTGCTGCTGCTCGAATCCACCCATGCCGAGGCACATTGGGAATTACAGGTTCTGGAAATGCAGATCGGCACCGATACGCCGGGTTTAAAGGAATAGCGCTTGGGCTGTTTACGACTTTTCCCTTTTTTCGGCTTTCCGACTGCACCAGAAATTAATTGTGTCTTATATTCCAACCCCCCATTTATTCGATGCCAAGGCAAAACAGCGTTCTATTGAGACGGCCCAATGGACAGATCAACCCAGGGGAAACGCGGAAAACATCATGAGGTTCAAACATTACCTGGCCGTCTCAATAGCACGATGAGCCCAAAGGATCTGGAACTGCTTGTCACCCGGGAGATGCCATTTGGCATGCACAAGGGAAAAATCATTGCGGACCTGCCTGGCAATTACCTCAACTGGTTCGCGCGCAAAGGATTCCCTACGGGTGAAATTGGCCGCTTGCTGGCCCTGATGCAGGAAATCGACCACAACGGCCTGTCGGACATCCTCACGCCACTCAGGCAGCGATCAGGCAATCTTCCCGGGCGGTCTGAGTAAGCGTTATTTCGGATGGATGGAGCGTATGGGACGGCATAGCCGGCAAAAAGCCAGGGAGATACTGAACAAGCTGGTTTGCTGTGTGGTTCGACAAGCCTGTCCTGAGTAACATCGAAGCACTCACCACGAACGAAATCAATTACCAGCCGTCCGTCCTGAACCTGTCAAAGGAAGCCTGTCGAAAGACTTGTTCAGCGTTTCTCTAAGGCTCGATGACGAAAGAATTTTCTTCAGTAATCTTGCCGACAAAAGAAGTCAAAAGCAGCTTGTTCTCAAAGGACAGGTTCTCGAAAGACAAGCCGATCTTGCGCCCGCCATTGTCCGCGTGGTTACTGTGGCGAAGCTTGGCCACTATATTGACGTTGGCGTGAACGTCATCAAAGTTGATCGGGAATGCCAGGTCGAAAAGGCCGCCAATCACCCCCAGGGAACGGGGCGATACAACCATCGCGCCGGCAACGCTCAAATCGATGATCGAGACCTCAAGCGGATTGTTCTGACCGCTGGGCGAGATGGTTGCGGGCAAGGCGGTTTTCATGCGCATCGATTTGCGCACCTTTTTTGCTGTTGCCGCATCCGGGTAAGCGAACAGCACATGGGCAAAGGGCGCCTTGAAGACATTCAGGGCCAGCGCAGTAAAGGAGAAATCGGTCTGGCCCGTGAAGCCCTGGATCAAATACTCTTCGCCTATGCTGATTTCCGTCTTGAGGCTATCCGTACCGCTTGGCGTCAGCATCACGCCCTTGCCTTCGATGGCCGCGACGAATTGCACCTCATGTACCGGTGCGCCTTCGTGCATTCTCTGAATGTTCAGGAAAAGCCCCGGACGCAATCGCAGTGTTTTCAAGCTGACTTCAAGCAGCTCACCACCATTCAAATCTTCAGACATCAGAGCCTCTTTAAAAATTCGATTGAACGAAAGGCATGCATCGCATGCGGGCCTTATCTATTTTTGCAGTGCAAGGGGGAAACTCAGGATCAATTCGATCCCGATTCCTTTAATCGGCGGTTTCGGGCCAAGCTTGAGCGGCCTGGGCTTCGGTCTTGAGTTACTGGGTGTGACGCGTGCGAATACGCTGACGGGGCTTTGAACCGCCACGACTTTCGTGGAGGCCATTCATGACGTGTCCGGGAAACTCGGGCTGGATTAGTCCAGCCCTTTCAATTCCATGAACCGGGCCAGGATCGGACCGCAAATCACGCCCAGGGCCAGACGCAGACTATTGCTCGGAATCACCATCGTGCCCGGACGCGACATGGTGGCGTCGGGAATGCGCTCGAGCAGGTCGGGGAAATCATGGCGCTCGCGTTCGCGGAAATGGAGGATGCAGAGCGATTCGTCGGGCAGCGGCACGTCGCGCGCAATGAACGGGTCGGAGGTGTCCACCAGCGGCACGCGCTGGATATTGATATCGGTCAGGCCGAACTGGGGAACGATGTAATGGATGTAGTCGTCCATGCGGCGCAGGATGGTTTCCACCGATTCCTCGGGCGAGCACGTGCCCTTTTTGTGGTCGCGGTGGATCTTCTGTATCCACTCCAGGTTGATGGCAGGCGCCACGCCGATCAGCAGATCGACATGCTGGGCCACGTCGACGCCCTGACGCCCCACGCGACGGTCTATTTCCGGCGGAAAGTGGCACGAATCAACCTTGCGGCGGGTCCAGGAGTTGGCCATCAGGCCGCCATGCTGACCCTCGTAGAACAGGAGATCGCTGCCCGGCTGCAGGGGCGCCCAGGGCGTGAACTCGCCCGACGGCACGCCCAGCTCCCTGCCGCGCTCAGCCGTATGCGCATACTGGCGAACCACGCCGCTGCCACATTCGCCATAGGTCCGGAAAAAGGATTCCAGCTCCGGGAAGTGATTGCAATCGGGACCGAACCAGGAAATGTTGCGGCCACAGCTCCGCGCCTCCTCGAGCAGGGCAGCGAACTGCCGCTCGGTATAGCGCCGGAAACCGTCGCCATGAACGATCGCGGGCTTGATGTTCAGGCGCTCGAAAATGAACTTGAACGCGTGGCGTATCGTGGACAGGCCGGCTCCGGACGAGCCGGTCACCGCGATGATGGGATGCTGCCGGGACATGGTTTTTATTCCCCCAGATTGGCCGGAAGGCCGCAGAGGCGAAAGTGTAACCCGGCGCAGGTCACGAAGAACAGGATTCGATCATCGGAACGCAGGGCGGGGACGTTCACTGTGGCTTTGCAAGGCTTGGTTCCGTACTTTTATTGTCATGTTTTTTCCTTCCCTGCGGCCCCTCGATCAGCCTCCGATATGAGCGCCAAATTCAAGCCAGGCCCTTTGATTCACCGCATGGGGAAACCGTCCGCCAGCTTATAATTCGAAAACATTCGCTGACATACGAACGCATACCAAGCTCAGGATGGTGCAGGTTTGCCGGATTGCTGCATGACGCGCCGCGTACCCATGAATGTAATATCGACAACAAACAGGGAGTGATTGGAATGAACAATAAATTTGCCACAGTTGCGCTTGCTGTGGCCCTGATTTCAGGGTGCGCATCGGTTCCCATGGAAAGCAAGGAAGCCTCAGCCAAGGCCAAGCAATTCAACCCGCCTTCAGAAGGCAATTCAGGCCTGTATATCTACCGCGACAGCTTCGTCGGAAAGGCACTGAAAAAAGATATCTGGGTGGACGGCAAATGCCTGGGCGAATCGGCGCCGGATGTATTCTTCTACGAAGAAGTCAAAGGCGACCAAGAGCACAAGCTCTCCACTGAATCGGAGTTCTCCCCGAACGACCTCACGATCAAGACCGCTGCCGGGATGAATTACTTCATCAACCAGTACATCAAAATGGGCGTATTTGTCGGTGGCGCTGGTCTGGAACTGGTCAACGAAGAAGAAGGGAAAAAAGCCGTCACCAACCTGGAGCTGGCCAAAAAAGGCCCTTGCAGCTAATAAGCCCGCGTCTGGGGTCGGCCGAAAAAAGCCGTTCTCCAGCGGCAGTCGCAGGAAACGGCAAGCCGCCTAATCCCGGCACCGCTGACAGACCCCGCTGCGGCGGGGTTTTTCTTGTCCGGAAGTAATCGTGTCTGAGCTAGCCCGGGTTTTCCGGACAGCGAAATGAAGTCGAGCCTGAACCTGACCCCGTCAGCGTTTCAAATAAGGGTAGCGTCCCCTTTATCCAGGCGTCGAAAAATCTTACGCCCATTCAACATCCACGCTTCTAAATTCAGTTAAATTCCTTACAAAACAACAAGAATAGCGCCATGGCATGGCTCGTGCTTTGATAGACTGTCATATCAAAAAGGAAAAACAAAAATGTTAATAAAGAATGTTTTATGTTCCGCTTTAGCGCTGTTGCTCGTTCCTCTGGCGGCTCAAGCAATACCCCTTACACTAAGCTTTTCTGGCAGCATTTATGATTCATCGGATTCCAGTTGGGTTGGTCAGGGTTTTACCGGCACGATAAGATTTGACCCCACAAATCCTGGCGGAACTCAGCAACCAACCCTTCAAAGCAGTTCGAATTCCATTTCTTTACACTCCGTTGGGTCAACGCCGAACTGGACGGTGCAAGGAACTCCGTGGCTTCAGACCACCCTTAACTTGCCTGGTGGAGAAGTCTTTCAGACGCTTCCATTTTTTAACAATGTAGAAAATCAGGGGGTCAGCTTAACAACCCCAAACGGGACACAACAACTTTATATTTCGGATACAACATCATCCAAAACGTACCAAAATACTTGGCCATATTCTGTTTACCAGACCCATTCATTCACTCTCAGCGCGGTGTATTTTCCTGATTTCGGCATAGGGTCGCCATTTGCAAATGGGCTAGACCTGTCATCGATTAACCTGACAAATGCCACCGGCAGCGGGGATATCGATCTCTACGAAATCAATGTTGGAAATGTTAACTTCAGACATATCACGGCCCGATACAGACTAACATCGATAAATGTAGTACCAGAGCCAAGCTCGGTTGCGCTCATTGGGGTCGGTTTGATGGGAATAGCCATTCGGCGGCTGCGCAGCAGCCCACGCAGAGGGAATTAGACGCTGGAGGACCTGAGCTATTTAATTTGCTTCAGGCCCAGGCCAAACTGGAAGCAACAAATCGGTTAGTCTGAACCGACCCTTTTAGTGCCCTTGGAATCAGGTTTTGCCTTTTGAGTCAAAAAGCAAAACTCCATTTTCATACTCAATTAAGGGAAGCGTCCCCTTTGCCGTGATTAACCTGTCCGGAAAACCCGGGCTAGCTCAGGTCTTGTCTTTTGCGCTTGCGCACGCCATTTCCCCGCCGTTGCCGCCAGTCGTTGTCGACGCCTTGACCGGTACCGACATGAGCGAACCTCGCAACGTCTTGATTACCAGCCTGCCACAGTGCTCGCTGACCAGTTGTGCTCGTTCCATTTTTTCCGCCGTACCTTCGAGGTATCGGATCGTCCTGAATGGCTGGTCGTTATTGCTGCTTCCGTCAATCGCCGTGCGCATCGCAATATTGAGGGATTCAGACAACAGCCATGCGCTGACTTCCCTGAGCTTTTTTCCCTCCTCCGCAGCCCACGCTCCGGCCGGATCCTCGTTCCCCACGGCCGGTGATATCACGCGAATGCGATTCTGATAGGCGTTTTCGGTAGCGCCCGGTGCGCGTATGGAAACGAGAGCATCAAGAGTGAGCGTTCGACGATCCTGCGCCATCAGGAAAACCGGGGTGGCTTCTATCAGCCAATCATCACTCCCCGGCGAATCCGTGGTGCCAACCAGTTTCCTGCGCGCTCCAGGCTGCAAATCCTCGACCCATAGCTGCGCCAGCTGCTGATACGAAACGGTGCCCAGCATGGATTGATACGGATCCAGAACCTTGTCCGCATACTCCTGCGCCTTTTTCCTCTGGCTGTTCTTTTGCGAGTCGACGATCAGCCCATGCGTAACGACCGCAGCAACAAAAGCGACGGCATTGGGTGCCGGATACGGCATGAAATTCGAGCCCGCACTCCCACCAGCGTAGTCGAGCGCGCCGCTGAACACGACCTTGCCGTCATCCGGCAATTTCAGCGACCAGCTGCGTTCGCTGGTCGCGTCCCCAACGCCGGGAGCGGGTTCCGTCGAATCAGCCGCCCAGCAGCTGGCGAGCCCTAGCGCCATCACGCAGCAATACGCTGCAAGCGCCTTTCCCATCCGAACAGTGACCCGCCCCCCACGTCCGCAACGAAGCGGCTGCAGCGACATTTCATGCCCTGCGCGCGTCCTCATTTAAACGTGGCGAGCAACCTGTCCTTGCCCAATTCAATCGTCTGAAAATAAGCATTCGTCAGCCCCGGAAAGTTGGGCGGCTCATCCCAGTTGGCGTCGGTGCCCTTGGACTCGCTGAACGTCTGATGCCACTCGTAAGTGTTATTGCTCAAATTGACGAGATAGCCGCTTATCTCCAGTTCTGCTCGCGGGTCGCTCGTCGGGATATAGGACGAGAAATAGCGGTACATGCCGAGAAGCGGAACGTCGAGCACCAGAACTTTATCGATGCCGTATTTCTGCTTCAGGCCGGAGAAATCCTTGCGCGCAATGTTGGGGCCCCCTTTCTTGAAGTCGGGCAGTGCGTCGATCTTGATTTCATCTGCAATCACCACAGCCTCGCCACCGTTTTTCCGGATTAGCTCGGCGATCGCGTCTTTGAGCTCAGGCAAGCCTTCGGGCGGCAGCTTTTGCGTATGGCTGGTCAACGAGGAATTCAGCAGCGAGGCCGTAGCGATGCAAAGCAGGCAATCCGCGCCCGGGAATCGTGTATCGGGCTTCGGAAGCGGCGTCATGGCGACCCCCACCTTGCCCGCTTTGCCATTGACGGCTGACTTGTCCAATTCGACAAAATGCTGGCGCGGCGCCGCACAACCCACGGCCAGAACGATCACCCCGATCGATAACAACAAGGAACGCGTGTTCATACTCCCCCCGCAGAAAAACCAACAAATAATTGGCCCCCGAGCCAGACACGCTGACGCGTGCGGCTTAAAGAACCCATCTCGATTTTCTGTTCCCCGCTGTTGTTATTTTTACAGTCGACTTTTTTTACAGCCGACTTATTATTGTTGACGCCCCTCAAGGGCGAAACGTGCGCCCTGAATAATACCCCTCCTCCCCCATCGTTGCAGCTTCAACGTGCGAATGAACAGGGGGAGACTGACCTAACCCGGGTTTTCCGGACAGCGAAATGAAGTCGAGCCTGAACCTGACCCCGTCAGCGTTTCAAATAAGGGTAGCGTCCCCTTTATCGTTTCGTGGAAAAGGGGACGCTTCCCTTCCTTCCAGGATCGTACCGTCGTCGCATCATCCCGTGATCAATCGCGCAAACTGCTGAACACGTAATCACGGGCCTTCTGCGGAGCATGGCAGGCGAAGCAGGCC
>JAIOJU010000040.1 GCA_019911765.1 Thiobacillus sp. | reverse complement strand
CCTCCAGGTCCTGTCGTGCCTTTTCCTGATTGGCGACGGCCTCGCGCACGCGTGAACTGGTCAGCCCGCCCTGGTAGATCGGCAGGTTGAGTTCCACGCCGATGGTGGCGGTGCGGGTGTCCACCTGCAGGGAGCCGAAATTCTGGCCATTGCTGATGCTGTAGCCTGCCACGGCGTCGAGCGTGGGGTAGTGGCCGGCGCGGTTGCGCTCCACTTCCTGGTCGGCGATGGCCTTGGACAGGCGCTGGATTTCGGCCTGCAGGTTGCCGTCGGCAGCACGCGTCGCCCATTCATCGATGTTGCCGGTTTCGGCTTTCAACTGCTTCAGTTCGACCAGCGAGTCGAGCGCGCCGGCCGGCTTGCCGATGAGTTTTTCCAGGGTGCGCAGGCGGATGCTGAGGGTGTTCTGCTCGGCGATTTCCTGTGCGACCGCAAGGTCGAAGCGCGCCTGCGCTTCGTGAGTGTCGGTGATGGTGGCGGTGCCGACTTCGAAGTTGCGCTTGGCGGAAGCCAGCTGTTCGGTGATGGCGGCTTTTTGCGAATTGATGAAGGCGATGTTGTCCTGCGACTGCAGCACATCGAAATACGCTTGTGCGACGCGCAGGACCAAATCCTGCTCGGCGGACTTGAACTGTATTTCGGCGATCTTCACCTGGCTTTTGGATTGCTCGTACTGCACCAGGTTCTGCTTGCGGAACAGGGGCTGGGCCGCATTGATCGAGAGGCCATTGGAATCGTAGTTGGCATCGCCGCCCGGGAGGGTGGAGTCCACGCTGTTGTAGCGCACATTGCCGCCCACGCTGACGTTGGGAAGCAGGCCGGCGCGGCCCTGCACCGATTTTTCCTGGCCTGCCTGCAAGGCCGCGCGGGCGGCGGCGTATTGCGCGTCGTAGGCCTGGGCATCGCGGAACACATCGGACAGGTTGGCGGCCTGGACAGCGGGAGCCAGAGCCAGGGTCAGTGCAAGAAACAGCGGTTTGAGTTGCATGTGGCGTCCAATTAAAAGCAGGTCAGTAGCGTGGCATGGCCGGGTCGACTTCGTCGGCCCACGCTGCCACGCCGCCCGACAGGTTGATGACATCATCAAACCCGGTCGTTTCCAGATAACGGGCTGCGTGGTAGCTGCGCACACCGTGATGACAGATGACTACGGTTTCGGCTGTTTTGTTCAATTCCTGCAGGCGCGTCGGCAGTTCGTTCATCGGGATCAGGACCGCGCCGGGGAGCCGGCACAGGTTCCATTCCCATGGTTCGCGCACGTCGAGCAGCACCGGAGTATGTCCTGTCTGAATATAGTCGGCGAGTTCGGCGGGGCGAAATTGACGCATCAGAAGACGAAGGCGGCGGGCTGCGGCGCGTTCAGCAGCGGCGCGACGCAGGTTTCAAACAGCACCACGCTGCGGGTGGCGCCGGGAGCGGTGCAGGTGACGAGTTGCGCCTGCATCACCGGCGCCTCGCCGACAATGGCGAACAGGCGCCCGCCCACTTTCAGGCTGCGGCGAAAGGCATCCGACAGCAGGGGGGTCGAGCCGGTCAGCACGATGACATCAAAGCCGAAATTGTCGGGAACTTCGCGCGCCGCGTCGAATGTAAGCAGGGTGGCATTGTGGATGCCGTGTGCCCGCAGGGTTTGCGTGGCGGCAGCGGTGAACTCGGGGATGATGTCGACCGATACGACTTCAGCGGCGCGGGCCGCCAGCAGTGCGGTGAGGTAGCCGCTGCCGGTGCCGATTTCCAGCACGCGGTCGGTCGGTCGCAGATCGAGTTCCTGGATCGTGCGCGCTTCGAGCTTGGGCGTCCACATAAACTGGCCGTGGCCGAGCGGGATTTCCATGTCGACAAAGGCCAGTGCGCGATGCGGCTCCGGCACGAAGTCTTCGCGGCGGATCTTGAACAGGAGGTCGAGCACATCCTGATTCAGGACATCCCAGGGGCGGATCTGTTGTTCCACCATGTTGTAGCGCGCTTGCTCGATGTTCATGCGGTGCCCTTGAATATCAATAAGTTAGACGGGGTCTTGCCTTGCAATTATTCCACATTTCGGCTAACTTTGGCCGCTTGCCAGGGGTCTCCAGCCGGATGGTCTGCGGATGGAGTGAGACATACCCTTTGAACCTGATGCGGTTGAAACCGCCGTAGGGAGGCTGTTCAACAGCCTCCCCGTTTAATTGGCGAGGCTGGTTCCGGCCTCCGTTTTGTATCCGGCGAGGCTGAATTTCAGCCTCCTTGTTTTAATCGAGCGAGGCTGCCACGGCCTCCGTCATTCATTTCCAGCGAGGCGTGTTCGACGCCTCCTGTTTTCAGGAGTGCCACCATGAACGCCGCCATCCCCAATAAAGCCGCGCAGTTTCTTGCCGTCGACGCGCATGTCGATGAACTGGCCGTGCAGCCCTTGCCCAATTCGCGCAAGATTTATGTACCGGGCAGCCAGCCCGACATCCAGGTGCCGATGCGTGAAATCTCCCAGGACGACACGCCCACCAGCATGGGCGGCGAGAAGAACCCGCCGATATTCGTCTACGACTGCTCGGGCCCCTACACCGATCCGACGGTCAGGATCGACATCCGCAAGGGCTTGCCTGCGCTACGCACCCGCTGGATCGAGTCGCGCGGCGATACCGAGATCCTGTCCGACCTGAGCTCGGAATATGGCCGGCAGCAGGCGGCCAATCCTGAACTGGCGTCGATGCGCTTTCCCGACCTGCACCGCACGCCGCGTCGCGCCAAGGCGGGGATGAACGTCAGCCAGATGCACTACGCACGCAAGGGCATCATCACGCCGGAGATGGAGTTCATCGCCATCCGCGAGAACAATAACCGGGCGGCCTATCTGGAAAGCCTGCACCAGACCGGTCCGATGGGCGCCAAGCTTGCCGCGCTGATGAACCGCCAGCATCCGGGCCAGAACTTTGGCGCCAGCCTGCAGAACGAGATCACGCCCGAATTCGTGCGCAGCGAAATCGCACGCGGCCGCGCCATCATCCCCAACAACATCAACCATCCGGAGTCCGAGCCGATGATCATCGGCCGCAACTTCCTGGTGAAGGTCAATGCCAACATCGGCAACTCGGCTTTGGGTTCCAGCATCCAGGAAGAAGTCGAGAAAATGACCTGGGCGATCCGCTGGGGCGGCGACACCGTGATGGATCTGTCCACCGGCAAGAACATCCACGAAACGCGCGAGTGGATCATCCGCAATTCGCCGGTGCCCATTGGAACAGTCCCGATCTACCAGGCGCTGGAAAAGGTCGACGGCAAGGCCGAAGAGCTGACCTGGGAAATGTTCCGCGACACGCTGATCGAGCAGGCCGAGCAGGGTGTCGACTACTTCACCATCCACGCCGGCGTGCTGCTGCGCTATGTGCCGATGACTGCCAACCGCATGACCGGGATTGTTTCCCGCGGCGGTTCGATCATGGCCAAGTGGTGTCTGGCGCACCACAAGGAATCGTTCCTCTACACCCACTTCGAAGACATCTGCGAAATCATGAAGGCCTACGACGTGGCCTTCTCGCTCGGCGACGGTCTGCGTCCCGGCTCGATCTACGATGCCAACGACGAAGCGCAGCTCGGTGAACTGAAGACGCTCGGCGAGCTGACCGACATCGCGTGGAAGCATGACGTGCAGACCATCATCGAAGGCCCGGGCCATGTGCCGATGCACATGATCAAGGAGAACATGGACCTGCAGCTCGAGCACTGCAAGGAAGCGCCGTTCTACACCCTCGGCCCGCTGACCACCGACATCGCCCCCGGCTACGACCACATCACCAGCGGCATCGGCGCCGCGATGATCGGCTGGTACGGCACCGCCATGCTGTGCTACGTGACGCCGAAAGAGCATCTCGGCCTGCCGAACAAGGACGACGTCAAGGAAGGCATCATCACCTACAAGCTCGCGGCGCACGCGGCCGACCTGGCCAAGGGCCATCCCGGCGTACAGATTCGCGACAACGCCTTGTCGAAGGCGCGATTTGAATTCAGGTGGGACGACCAGTTCAACCTCGGCCTTGATCCCGACAAGGCCAAATCCTTCCACGACGAGACCCTGCCCAAGGAGTCGGCCAAGGTCGCGCATTTCTGCTCGATGTGCGGCCCGCATTTCTGCTCGATGAAGATCACCCAGGACGTGCGCGACTACGCGGCCAAGGAAGGTCTCGATGAAGCGGCCGCGCTGGCGAAGGGTATGGAAGTGAAGGCGGTCGAGTTCGTGAAGCAGGGCGCCGAGGTCTACCGCAAGGTCTGATCGTGCCACCTCGACGATCGTACCGGCAGGCGCAGCACCGCACGACCTTCTGGTTAGCGCGTTGGCTCATCGGCGTACTGGTGCTGCTGTGCGGCGCGCTGGCGGTTGCGGCACCCCTGTCAGCCGGGCAGGCACAGGAGTCGGCCATCGGCCTGTCCACCGGGTTTCTTCAGGAACAGGCCGGTCGTCTGGAGCTGCCCGATGCCGTCGCCGCCTTGCGGGCAGGGAAATTTGCACCGGGTAACAGTCAGGTCCTGAATTTCGGGATAGGCGCAAAACCGGTGTGGATCCACTTCGCGGTGGACAACCCGACTGCGGCCCCGGTGCAGAAAAGGCTTTCCATCGAAACCGCCTGGCTCGACCGGACCGAAGTCTATTTCCAGCACCAGGGACGGACAGTCGAAACGTATCGCGTCGGCGACGATCAGGCGTTCAGCCAGCGCCCGCTTGCGAGCCGCTATTTCGTGTTCGACTATGCCTTCGCGGCTGGAACAAGCGAGGTGTTCATCCGCATCGAAACACCTGACCCCATGGTGGTGCCCATTCATCTGGCGAGCCCGGAAGCTTTCCAGGTCAGGCAGACACAGCAGGAACTCAGCTATGGTGTCGTGTATGGCTTCCTGTTGGCCCTGATTGCCTACAACGCCATTCTTTACCTGGGCTTTCGCAGTTCGCGCTACCTGCTTTATTCGGCTTACCTGGCGATGTTTGTCGTCATGAATATTGCCTACACCGGCCATGGCTATGCATGGCTGTGGCCCGATTCGGTGCGCTGGCAGCAGTGGTCCAATCCGGTCCTGATGTTTCTGTATGGCGTCAGCGGTCTCGCGTTCGCCAGCCGGTTCCTGGACCTGAAGCTGTATTTTCCACGGGTACGCAAGGCGGTCATCGCCTTTTGCGCGGGCTTCGGCATTATGCTGGCGGCGGCTTTCCTGCTGGATAGCCAGAAAGCCGCCCTGTTGCTTGCCTTCAGCTTTGTCATCCTGTTCAGCGGCATCATGCTGTTCCTGGGCACCATCTCGGTCCACGCCGGCCAGAAGCCGGCCAGGTATTTCCTTATTGCGGCCCTTGCCGCCATGGTGGGTGCCCTGCTGACAGCACTCTCGGTCTGGGGATTCATTCCCCACAACAGCTGGACCTTCCGCGCAGTGGAAATCGGCATGCTGGTCGATGCCACCCTGCTGGCCCTGGCGCTGGCATACCAGCTTCGTGCCAGCCAGGAAAGGCGGATACGTGCCGAACGACTGGCGCAGCTGGACCCGCTGACGGGTCTGAATAACCGGCGCGCCTTCTACGACAAGACTGCTTCATTCTGGGGCAATGCGATTCGCCACAAGCATGCCACCTCGGTCGTGCTGCTCGACATTGATCGGTTCAAGCAGATCAACGATATCCATGGTCATGCTCACGGTGATGAAGTGCTGAAGGCACTGGCGGAGATCCTCAAACAGTCCGTCAGGCAGGGCGATGTGCTGGCCAGATGGGGCGGCGAGGAATTCATCGTGTTTCTGCCGGAAACCAGTCTTCAGGAAGCGGCCGCCCTGGCAGAACGATTGCGCATGGCGATCGAGGCGGTGCGCATTCCACGCGAGCAGGGCACCACCTCGGTGACGGCAAGTTTCGGGGTGGCACAAAAGGAGGCGCGCCACGCGACGCTGGATGCGCTGATTGCCTCTGCGGATGCGTGCCAGTACCAGTCCAAGCTGCAAGGCCGGAACCGGGTGACCTTTGTGGCTGCCGAAATGCCGTAATCCGGCCCGCGTATAATCCGCGGGCGCGCCTGACTGACGCGCCTTTTTTTATACCCGTATCTATTTCATGGCCGATTCCACTCTGATCCTGTACGCCCTCGTTCTCGGCTTCGTTGAGGGCATCACCGAATTCCTGCCGATTTCCAGCACCGGCCACCTGATCCTGGCGGGACAACTCCTGGGGTTCAACGGCGAGAAGGCCAAGGTGTTCATGATTGCCATTCAGCTCGCGGCGATTTTTGCGGTGGTGTGGGAATACCGGGTACGGCTCGGGCATGTGGCGACGACCCTGCACACCGAGCCTGCATCGCGGCGGCTGGCGATCAATTTGATGGCGGGCTTCCTGCCGGCGGCGGTACTGGGACTCCTGTTCTACAAGGAGATCAAGGCCTACCTGTTCAATCCCATCGTGGTGGCATCTGCGCTGGTGATCGGCGGCCTCCTGATCCTGTGGGCCGAACGCCGCAAGCATGTGATCAGCACCGAGACGGTCGAGGAGCTCAACTGGCGCCGCGCGCTGGCGGTGGGCTTCGCGCAGGCGCTGGCGATGATTCCCGGCACCTCACGCTCGGGCGCGACCATCATCGGCGGACTGTTCCTCGGCCTGTCGAGAAAGGCGGCGGCGGAGTTCTCGTTCTTCCTCGCCATCCCCACCATGTTCGCCGCCACGGCGTACGACCTCTACAAGAACTGGCACTTGTTCGACGCCGGCGACATTCCGCTGTTTGCGATTGGTGGCGTCGCCTCGTTCGCCAGTGCCTTGCTGGCAGTTCGTACGCTGATCAAGTTCGTCAGCCGCCACGACTACACGGTGTTTGCCTGGTACCGCATCGTGTTTGGCGCGCTGGTGCTGCTGACGGCATATCAGGGCTGGATCGACTGGGGCGTAACGCACTGATTCGGTTTCAATCCGTTTTAGGCGGGTTCTTTTCGAGCTTTCTCTGCAGGGTGCGACGGTGCATTTTCAATGCCCGTGCGGTGGCCGAGATGTTGCCGTCGTGCTCGTTCAACACTTTCTGGATGTGCTCCCATTCCAGCCGCGCGACGGTCAGGGGTTCGGGGCTGACTTCGAGCGTGGCATCCGGCTGATCGCGCATGAGCGCAGCGAGGATTTCGTCGGCATCGGCCGGCTTGGCCAGGTAATGCCGCGCGCCCAGCCGCACCGCCTCGACGGCGGTGACGATGCTGGCATAGCCGGTAAGCACGACGATGGCGGGCGGCGGCGTGCGGGCGGCGAGCATGGCCACCACCTTCAAGCCCGATTCGCCGGGCAGTTTCAGATCGACCACGGCATGGCTGGGATCGAATGTGTCCGATACCGCCTGGGCCTCGATTGCATCGTGTGCCACCGCCACCTCGAATCCACGCTTGCCCAGGGCACGCGACAAGACGGCCGCAAAATCCGTGTCATCCTCGACGATCAATAACTTGGGTTTCATGTTGCCTGACTCCAGGGCAAGGTAATTCGTACACAGCTTCCGCCGCCTTCGCGTTCGACGAGCGTGAGGCTGCCGCCGGCCCGCTCCAGGGTGGCGTGGGTGAGTACCAGTCCCATCCCCCAGCCGTGCCCCGACTTGCCGCTGAAGGCAACGCGTCCGGCCTGCGCTTTTTGTTCGGGCGAGAATCCCGGCCCACGGTCGGCGATGTCGATTTGCAGGATGTCATCGTGGCTGGTGGTGTTGAGTTCGACGGCATCGGGCGACACGTCGGCAGCATTGTTGAGGACGTTGAGGATGGCCTGCTCCAGGCCGTCGGGTGGCGTGAAGGTGCGGTGATCGGCCGGCAGGCTTGCGGTGATCTGCGCATCGGGGCGCAGTACCTGCCAGCGCTCGATCAGTATCGCTAGCCAGGCATCGAGTGGCTGGGCTGCGGCAGGGGTGTCCTGCGCACGCGCGGCCAGCTGGGTGAGGATGCGTTTGCACGCCTGGGCCTGCTTTTCCAGCAGCCGGCAGTCGGCGCCGATGTCGGGATCGTTGGCGAATTCGCTGGCCAGTTCGTGCGCAGTGGTCTGGATGGTGGCGAGCGGCGTGGCGAGTTCATGCGCCGCCAGTGCGGCCTGGGTGCCGAGCGCGACGATGCGTTCGTCCCGCAACTGTTTTTCGCGCAGGCTGGACAGTTCCTGATCGCGCGTTCGCAGCGCGGCGTGCATGCGGGTGACGAAGAACGCGATGAGGCCGGCGCTGATCAGGAAGTTGAACCACATGCCGCCTAGGTGCATGCCATAGGCCGCAATCGGATCGGCCACGGCCAGCGGCTGGTAGTAGAACAGCAGCACCGCGTAGAGGCCGCCCGCCACCGCTGCCAGCAGCCACACCCAGCGTGGGCGCAGGCTGACGGCTGCGATGACGACCGGCACCAGCATCAGCGAGGCGAAGGGATTGGTGACTCCGCCGCTGAAAAAGACCAGCACGGCAAATGCGGTAAGGTCGGTCAGCAGGTGCACCAGAAATTCCATCTGCGTGGCGGGCAATTCCTGCCGCAGGCGCCATGCGGTGGAGAGCGAAAACAGCGCCATCAGCGTCAGCACCGCCCCCATCGGCAACAGCGGCATCGGGATGCGGATGCCCCAGTGCAGCCACACGATGCCGACGGCCCAGCCGGCGATCAGCGACACGCGCACCGCCAGCAAGCGGCCCAGCAGGGCACGGGCGGGCAGGGTGGAAAGCAGGGTGGAATCAACCGCAGACGACATGGCGGCATTGTAATCCGCACATCGTGATGTGTCGGGGTGTGACGATATGTCACATTCCGTGACAGCAGCTAAAAAGCGACAATTAAGTCCCTTTTAAGCCCGATTTTGGTTCAGTTTTTATTATGCAAAAGCCCGCTTTCGCCCCCCGTCTGCTTCCCTTGATGATTGCCATCAGCCTGTTTCCGGTCACGTCCAGTGCGAATGAGCCGACACCTTTGGCGACAGTTGTGGTGGAAGGCACGCCAGAAACCCTCGCACCGGTCGGCGTTGTGGTTGAAAACCTGCCGTCACTGCGGGCCACGACCAGCGACACCGCCAGCCTGCTGCGCGATGTGCCGGGGGTGAGCCTGTACGGCGCCGGTGGCGTGTCCAGCCTGCCGTCTATCCACGGCCTGGCGGACGATCGTCTGCGTGTGAAGGTCGATGGCATGGACCTGATTTCGGCATGCCCCAATCACATGAACCCGGCGCTTTCCTATCTGGATCCTTCGCAGGTCGGCTTGATCAAGGTCTACGCAGGGATCGCGCCGGTCAGTGTTGGCGGCGACAGCATCGGCGGCTCGATCATCGCCGAAACGGCGGCCCCCGAATTTGCCGGCCCGGGTCAGGCGCCCCTCACCAAGGGCGAAGTCGGCGCCTTCTACCGCAGCAACGGCAATGCGCATGGCGGTAACGCTGCGGCCACCTATGCGACCGAAAGCTTCAATATTTCCTACACTGGCGCCATTGCCAAATCCGACAATTACGATGCCGGCGGTGACTTTAAAGACTCACTTTTTGTCGCGGGCACGAATCCCGGCTTCACCGGCCACCCGGGACACACCCTGCCGCTCGACGAGGTCGGCTCGACCGCCTATGACACACGCAACCACACGCTGGGCCTGGCGTTCCGCGGCGGCAACCACCTGGTGGAAGCCAGGTTCGGCCTGCAGGATCTGCCCGAACAACTGTGGCCGAACCAGCGCATGGACATGCTGGGCAATGACCAGCAACGCGTGAACCTGCGCTATCTCGGTGACCTCGACTGGGGCACGCTGGAGGCGCGCGTCTACCATGAGGATGTCGATCACTTCATGGACTTCGGCGCCGACAAGAAATACTGGTATTGGCAGGGGACCCCCACTTATTCTGGTGATCCCTGCGGCGGGCCCAGCGCAACCTGTGCTGCCGGCATGCCGATGTACACTGCAAGCACGAACACCGGCGTGGTGCTCAAGGCCAACATCAACCTGACCCAGCAGGACCTGCTGCGCCTCGGCACCGAATATCAGCGCTATCGCCTTGACGACTGGTGGCCGGCCTCCGGCGCCGGCATGTGGCCTGGCACGTTCTGGAACATCAACGACGGTGAGCGTGATCGCGCCGCGTTGTTCGGCGAATGGGAAAAACAGCACACTACGCAGTGGATGACGCTTGCGGGCCTGCGCTACGAGCGTGTGACGATGGATACCGGCAGCGTCACGGGCTATAACCCTGCTGGCGGCGGCAACCAGGGGCGGGATGCGAACAATTTCAACGCCCTGGATCACACCAAGACCGACAACAACTGGGACATGACCGCGCTGGCACGCTACACGCCTGACGCCACGCGCGACATCGAGTTCGGCTTTGCCCACAAGATGCGCTCGCCGAACCTGCACGAACGCTACACCTGGTCCACCTGGCAGATGGCGGCGCTGATGGTCAACTGGACCGGCGACGGCAACGGCTATATCGGCAACCTCGACCTTGAGCCCGAGCAGGCCAGCACGGTTTCTGCCACCTTCGACTGGCATGCGGCCGACCGCAACTGGGAGTTCAAGGCCACGCCCTATTACACCCATGTCACCGATTACATCGACGCAATCCAGTGGAATGCCACGACGAATGCCGCAAGCACGACATTGCAAACGAACCAGTTCACCGTACTCAAGTTCGTGAACCAGTCCGCGCGCCTGTACGGCATCGACCTGTCGGGCAGGATGCCGCTGGCGAAGAACGGCATGGGCGAGTTCGGACTCAAGGGATTGCTCAGTTACACCCGTGGCGAGAACCGCGATACCGGCGATGGGCTCTACAACATCATGCCGCTCAACGCCAGGCTCACGCTGACCCACAAACGGGGTGTCTGGGACAACGCAGCCGAGCTGGTGATGGTCAGCCGGAAGGAAGACGTCTCCGCGATGCGCAACGAAATGCAAACGCCCGGCTACGCACTGGTCAACCTGCGTGGCAGCCATTCGTGGAAGCAGGTGCGTCTCGATTTCGGTGTTGAGAACGTGTTCGACCGGCTTTATTACCATCCGCTCGGTGGCGCCTATATCGGCCAGGGCACGACGATGACCACTCAAGCTGTCGCGACCGTGCCGCAATGGGGTACCCCCGTTCCCGGCATGGGCCGTTCGATCTACACTGCGCTGACATTCAAGTTCTGAACTTTATTACCGAGGGGAAACAGATGAAAACCACGCTTGCCGCCGCACTGTTAGTCAGCCTTGCAGGCCTGCCCGCCTGGGCGGCCAATGTCAGCGTCACCAACGTCTGGGCGCGCGCCACCGTGCCGGGGCAACCGGTCAGCGGTGCCTACATGCAGATCCAGTCCGATGAAAATGCGAAGCTGACAGGAGTATCCAGCCCGGTCGTGCCGCGCGTGGAAATCCATGAAATGAAGATGGATGGTGATGTGATGCGGATGCGTGAAGTCAAGGCGATCGACCTGCCGAAAGGCAGGACTGTTTCACTTGAACCGGGCGGGTTTCACATCATGCTGATGAATCTGCAGAAACCGATTGCTGCGGGCGAGATGGTCCCGCTCAAACTGGTCGTGGAATCCGGCGGCAAGCAGCAGACGATTGAGGTGAAAGCCGAAGCGCGCGGTGCGAGCGGCGGTGCCATGCAGCATCATCACTAAATCTGACGGGTTCCGAGGATCGCGCCGCGCCCGCGCAAATCTTCCAGCAGCGCGCCGCCGGCCTGCAAGATCAGCGCGGGGTCGGGGTGGCGGCTTTCTTCGGCGATGCGTTCCAGTGCGGCGTGCCCGCTCAGGGTTGCCGCTTCGAGCAGGGTGAGCAGGCGTGCCGTGAAGGCATTGATCTCGGTGAATTCCACCCGGTCCTGGCCATCGCGGAATACCAGCAGCCAGGTTTCAGCAGGCCGTACTTTGCGTCGCGGTGCGATGCGGTGCACGGGCCAGTCGTAGTGCAGATTGGCCAGCACCGGATTCAGCACGGGGGTGCCATCGAGCAGATCACCGGCGGCGTCAACGGCGCAATCCACGTTGCGGTTCGACACCGACAGCACCAGTTCAATCCATTCATAATGCGCCAGCGCCAACAGATAGGGCGGATAGCCCTCGGGCGGCGTCCATTCGTTTTGCAGAAACTGCACGAACTCGTCCGGAATCTGCCGGAAATAGGGGGTGTGACTGCGATGCGCACTGAAAAACCCACGCACCAGTTTTGACCATTTGCGCACGCCAAGCACGTTCTTCAGAACCGGAAAGCATGCCAGCAAGAACCCTTCCACATTGTTGTAGAGCAGTTCGTTGTAGATGTTCATGCGTCGCGCTTCCACGCCAGCCGGCCGCGGGTTTGCCCTGGGATCGCGGATGTGCGCGGTGAAGGCGCGCTGGTAACGCTGAAACTCAGGAAGCTCGGGCGAGGGTTTCATGGGCGGGGTGCGCTGCCTGGCTGTGTTGAGTTTGGCTGTGCCGATTCTGGATCTGCGCGATGTGTTCGACTTCGCGCACCAGCTCGGCCAGCGGCGGGATGTTGAAGTCACGCTCCAGCAGCGTGGGGAAGGCACCGTGGAGGCGATAGGTTTCATCGAGCAGCGCCCACACCGGGTCGATCACATCGGCGCCGTGGGTATCGATGATCAGGTCGTCCGCCTCGTTGTAATGGCCGGCCATGTGCAGATACACAATGCGTTCGGTTGGCAGGGCGCGAATGAATTCGAGTGGGTCATAGCGATGATTCACGCTATTGACGTAGACGTTGTTGACGTCGAGATGCAGGTCGCAATCGGCTTCGTCGAGCACCGCGCGGATGAAATGTACTTCATCCATGTCGGCGATGGGTGAGGCGGTATAGAACGATGCATTCTCGATGGCGATGCGGCGTTCCAGAATGTCCTGCGTGCGGCGGATGCGCGCAGCGACGTATTTCACCGCCTCTTCCGTAAAGGGAATCGGCAGCAGATCGTACAGATGCCCGTCATCCGAGCAGTATGACAGGTGTTCGGTAAACAAGGCCATGCCGTGGGCATCCATCAGCTGGCGGGTCTTGTGCAGCAGCATTTCGTCGAGCGGAGCCGGTCCGCCGAGCGACAGCGACAGGCCGTGGCAGACGAAAGGATAGCGTTCGGTAAAACCGCGTAGGTGGCGGCCATAGGCACCCCCCATGTCGATCCAGTTTTCCGGAGCGATTTCGAAAAAATCGATGGCATCGGGGACATGGGCTTTCAGCTCGGGCAGAAGCTCACGCCGGAAACCCAGTCCCGCGCCGGTGGGGCGCAGGGTTTTCATGATGCTTGGCTTACTTCATGCCACCGCACTTGCCTTCCATGGGCTTCCTTGCACCGCCGCAGGCACCCTGCATCATCTTGCCCATTTCGGCTTTGTCGAGGAAGCCATCCTTGTTGGTGTCCATGCTGTCGAACATGGTTTCATGCCTTTTGGTGAAGGCTTCCTTGCTGATTTTGCCATCCTTGTCGGCACCCATCATTGGCATGTCGCATTTGGCTTCACCGGCTTTCATCTCGCCCGACCTCATGCCGCCACACTTCCCCTCGCCGGCTTTCATGCCACCGCATTTACCGTCCATGGGTTTGGCAGAACTTGCCTCCGCGACTTGATAGCCGTTCGACAGGCCGGACAAGGCGAAGGGGTTTTCAGCAGCCGAGGCGATCGGGGCTGCTGCCATGCTGGCAACAAAGGCGGAACCAACAGCCGTAGCGATAAGGTTTTTCTTGGACATCGTTTTCTCTCCAGACAAATAAATCAAGGCCATCAAAAATGTTCCCGGACGGGCCGGTTACTTGCAAAAGGCTCATGAGCCGAGCTTTTTCTGCAATTCGGTTTTGATGCGCTGCCGGGCGTTGGGTGTGAGTCCGGGCGTGGTCTCATCCATGTTCGTTTCCACACGAAACAGGCGGCGCATTTCCTGCAATTGCGAGTTGAAACGGGCGCAGTTTTTGCACATGGCCAGGTGAAACTGCATGGCCATGCGCTCAGCAAACCGCAGGCGTTCGTCCATAGCGCGTGACGCAAGTTCCGTTGTTTCCTTACAAGTCGGCATCCATTTCACGTTGCACCTGCTTTCGAAAAACCGTTCAACTCCAGGCATTGCCGCATGAACAACCGCGCCCGATGCAGCAGTACCCAGCAGTTGGTCGGGGTAATGTTGAGTTCCTTACAGATTTCTTCGGTTTCCATGCCGCCGACCTCACGCAGGCTGAAAACCTGCGCCATCACCGGTTTCAGGCGGTCGGCGCATTCGTCCAGCACGCGCCGCAGCTGGCTGAGTTCGGCCTCGGCATGCGGATTGCCCCAAGGGCGGAGCGGTTCGGCCCAATGGCCATCATCCTTGAACAGCAGGTCGACTGCTTCCTCGCCGTCCGGGTCGTGCGGCAGTGCAACCTCACGCACCTGCCGCCGGATCAGGTCGACGATCTTGTGTTTGAGTATGCCGGTGAGCCAGGTGCGCGGGCTGGCGTCACCCGAGTAGCGAGCCTGTGCGGAAAGGGCGGCCAGCAGGGTTTCCTGAACCGCGTCTTCAGCCAGTTCGTCCGAATGGAGCTGGCGGCGTGCCACCCGGAATAAATAATCTCCGTGCTCGGCCAGCCAGGTTTGCGCGTCAAGCGTGTGCATGTATTGCCTCGTTCCGGTTGATGGCGTGAGTGCACTTTAGTGGCAGCGGCACAAAGAAACAAACCGGCCCTTGAAACGAAAACATCGCACCCCAGATCGGTTGTATCCGACCATTTGTTAACTTGAAGGAGACTAGGATGGCCAATATCACCCGTCATGGCCCGTTTGGGGTAACTGATCCGTTTGCAACGTCTGATCCGCTCGATAATCTGTTTCGCGGCTTTTTCCGGCCGGTGCAGATGGACAAGGACATGCCGCAGATACGCATGGATGTGAAGGAAGATGCGACAAGTTACGCGGTGCATGCCGATATTCCCGGCGTGAACAAGGAAGATATCCATGTCAGCATCGATGGCAATACAGTGTCGATCAGCGCCGAAGTGAAGAAAAGCTTCGAGCAGAAGGAAGGCGAGACTGTGCTGCGACGCGAGCGGTCGTTCGGGCGCGTCAGCCGCAGTTTTTCGCTGGAGAACGAGATTGACGAAGCATCGGCCAATGCCCGCTATCAGGATGGCGTGCTGGAACTGGTGCTGCCGAAGAAGGTGGCAGCGGCGGCCAGGCGGCTGGCTGTGCAATAACGCCAGCGCACCGGAATAAAAAAGGCGACTTCGCGTCGCCTTTTTTAATGGCGTAAAATTCGCACACATTCAATCCGGAGCCGTCATGACCGCAACCCATACCGCCGCTGAAAAAGCCAATATCCTGTGTGAGGCGTTGCCCTATATCCAGCGGTTTTACGACAAGACCATCGTCATCAAATATGGCGGAAACGCGATGACCGAGCGGCATTTGATGGAAGCCTTCGCCAAGGATGTGGTGCTGCTGAAACTGGTGGGCATGAATCCGGTGGTGGTGCACGGTGGCGGCCCGCAGATCGCCGGACTGCTGCAGCGGATCGGCAAGCAGAGCGAGTTCATCCAGGGCATGCGCGTTACCGATGACGAAACGCTGGATGTGGTGGAGATGGTGCTCGGCGGCTTGGTCAATCAGGATATCGTGACGCTGATCAACAAGCACGGCGGCAAGGCGGTGGGGCTGACCGGCAAGGACGGCAACTTCATCCACGCCAGGAAGATGTTCGTGGCGAGCAAGGAAAAAGCCGACCAGATGCTCGATATCGGCCAGGTTGGCGAGATCACCAGCATCGACCCGGAAATCATCCAGGTGCTCGACGCGCGCGACTTCATCCCGGTGGTGGCGCCGCTCGGCGCCGATTCCGAGGGCAATGCCTACAATATCAATGCCGATGTCGCGGCTGGCAAGATCGCCGGCGTGCTGCAAGCGGAAAAGGTTATTTTCATGACCAATACGCCGGGCGTGCTCGACAAGCAGATGCAGTTGCTGACCGGGCTGACGCCGCATCAGGTGGACGAGTTGATGGCCGATGGCACGATCAGCGGCGGCATGATCCCGAAGGTGGGCTATGCGGTTGACGCGGTGAACAGCGGCGTGAAGTCCGCACATATCATCGACGGCCGGGTGGAGCACGCCCTGTTGCTGGAAGTGCTGACACCGGAAGGCGTTGGCACCCTGATCAGGCGTAGCTGAGCATGCGTTACTGGGTCATGAAATCCGAACCGGGCGATGTCAGCATCGACGATCTGGCTGCCATGCCGAATCAAAGCGTCGCCTGGTATGGCATCCGGAACTATCAGGCGCGCAATTTCATGCGCGACCAGATGCGGGTGGGCGACAAGGTGCTGTTCTACCATTCGTCCTGCGCCGAGCCGGGCATTGCCGGGCTGGCGGAAGTCAGTGTGCTGGCGTATCCCGACGCGACGCAGTTCGACCCGAAAAACAAGTACTTCGACCCCAAGGCCACGCCGGAAACGCCGCGCTGGGTGAATGTGGACGTGAAGCTGGTGAAGAAAACCCGGCTGATGCCGCTGTCGGAAATCCGCACCTATCCCGAACTCGCCAACATGCGCATCCTGCAAAAAGGCAATCGTCTGTCGATCACCCCGGTCGATCCGGCCGAATACGCCTTCATCGTCAAGCATCTGGTGTGATCGATCCGGCATTGCTTGCCGCCTATGGCGGGCTGGGGCTGGTGGTGGGTTTTGTGGCCGGCCTGCTGGGCGTGGGCGGCGGCCTCATCATCGTGCCAGTGCTGATTGTCATGCTGCACGGCCAGGGCCTGGCGACGGGCCTGGAACCGCAGCTGGCACTGGGCACCTCGCTCGCCTCTATTCTGTTTACCTCATTGTCCAGCGTGCGCGCGCATCATCGCCATGGTGCCGTTGAATGGTCGCTGGTGCGGCGCATTGCGCCCGGCATTGTCGTGGGGACCCTGGTGGGCGCCGTGCTGGCCGCGCAGGTATCGGCTTTTGCGCTGAAGCTGTTTTTTGTGGCCTTCCTGTTTTACGCGGCTGTCCAGATGTGGCTGGACTTCAAGCCGGCACCGCATCGCGAGCTGCCGGGTCGCGCCGGAACCC
>JAIOJU010000039.1 GCA_019911765.1 Thiobacillus sp. | reverse complement strand
CCACAGGGGGGGCGCGTGAAACCGTGGACGGGCTGCAAGGGGGGGCCGTGGCGGTAGGGGACACCCCTTCGGATAAAGCATCAACAGCCACGCTCCGCCGTGCTACAGCATTGTCTGCGGCTCAACTTCGCGGCCTTGATTCATGGAAGAGATGGGATAAAAGTTGCCTGTATAAAATGGCGTGCGGTCGTCATTCAAATTTTTTCACCTGTTTGGATATCTGGCACGCTTGCTGCATTTGTAATCTTGCAGTGCGTTTGCTGTAACATTCGTACCACATAATTTCCAATAATCCGGATCAAGAGGAAGACAAACATGCAAGGACTGAAGAAGCTGTATCTGCCGTTGTTGATTGCTGCGCTGGTAGTCGGGTGCGGCGACAAGAAAGAAGGGGCGGCAACCGATGAGAAGGGCGCATCGCAGGTTGCGGCCAAGGTTGACGGCACCGAACTGACGGTGCATCAGGTGAACTACGCGCTGCAGCGCATCCCCAACCTGGACAAGGAGCAAACCAAGGCGGCTTCGCTGCAGGTGGTGCGCAATATTGTGGACCAGGAAGTCATGGCGCAAAAGGCATTGAGCGACAAGCTGGATCGCGACCCCATGGTGGTTCAGGCGCTGGATGCGGCACGCCGCCAGATCCTGGCCGAGGCCTACATGAGCCGCAAGCTGGGTGCGCCGGCCGAGCCGACGGATGCCGAGGTAACGGGTTATTTCGATTCGCATCCGGAGCTGTTTAGCAAGCGCAAGATTTATCGCCTGCAGGAAATCTCGATCAAGGCGCCGAAAGACAAGCACGATGCGATCCGCAACCAGCTTGGCGCGTCCAAGACGATCAACGAATTTGCTGAATGGCTGAAGGCGGAAAACCTGCAGATTAAGGCGGCTCAGGGCGTGAAGCCGGCCGAGCAACTGCCGCTGGAGCTTTTGTCGCAAATCGCAAAAATGCCGGACGGCCAGGCGATGGTGGTGAATCAGCCGGAAGGCCTGCTGGTAATCGTTCTGGCTGATTCGCAGACACAACCTGTGACACAGGAACAGGCGAAGCCGGCGATCAGTGCCCTGCTGAAAAAGCAGGCGCAGCAAAAAGCCGCCAAGGCCGAGCTGGATGCGCTCAAGGCTGCCGCCAAGATCGAATATCTGGGTGAGTTTGCCGATGCAGGCAAGGAACCCGCTGCCGCAGCTGCGCCGGCCGAGCCTGCTGCAGCCGCTCCGGCAGCGGATGCCGCTCCGGCCCCGGCTGCAGACGCGGCGCCCGATGCCGATGCCGCGGCAATCAGCAAAGGCTTGTCCGGATTGAAATAAATTAGTTACAAGATTCAAGTTGCAAGATGCAAGAGGGGACGTGGCGAAGCCGCTCGCGTTTTTCTTGCAACTTGTAGCTTGTAACTTGAGCCTTCATTCCTATGTCTCCCATTTTCGTACGCAGCCTGCCATTCGGGCTGTATATCACTTTGCTTGTGCTGGAAGGTCTGCTGCCCGACTGGGCACCAGATTTTGACGTGCGCTGGCTGTATCCGGTGAAAGCCGGATTGGTGGCGCTGGCGCTGGCCGTGCTGTGGCGCCATTACACCGAACTGAAATCGTATGCCCTGCCGCTGAAGGATGCGCTGCTGTCGCTGGCGGTGGGCATCGTCGTGCTGGTGCTGTGGGTCAACCTCGACGCCGGCTGGATGCTGATGGGCGAGATGGGCAAAGGGTATAACCCGACCAATGACGCAGGCCAGATCGACTGGATGCTGGTGGCGTTTCGCATCGCAGGCGCGGCGCTGGTGGTCCCCGTCATGGAAGAACTGTTCTGGCGCTCGTTTCTGCAGCGCTGGGTGCAGCAGCCGGACTTCATGACGCTCGATCCGGCCCGGATCGGTGTCAAGGCACTGTTCATCGCCAGCGCGCTGTTTGCCGTCGAGCATCTGCAATGGTTTGCCGGGCTGGTCGCGGGCCTGGCCTATGGCTGGCTCTATATACGCACCCGCAACCTGTGGGCGCCCATCATTGCGCATGCGGTCACCAACGGTGCGCTCGGGGCGTATGTCGTGATTACCGGCCGGTGGAGTTTCTGGTGAGTTGGTGGGCGGGTGCAACAGCCCTTCGACAGGCTCAGGGCGAACGGAAGAAATATGGTGCCTGGTCGGCGACGGGCGGTGGACTTCAGCGCCTCGCCGTTTGGCCCGAGCGCCCCACCGTTCGCCCTGAGCGCCCCACCGTTCGCCCTGAGCTTGTCGAAGGGCATGCATCCGACAGAAGGTGGATGGTTAACACATCAAAGAACTTATGGCCTTCGACAAGCTCAGGCCGAACGGAATCTGGGTTGAAGGGTTCAGGCCGAACGGAATCTGGGTTGAAGGGTTCAGGGCGAACGGAATCTGGATTGAAGGGGCTAGGCCGAGCAGCGTGTGCGTATGCCAGCGCCGGGTTGATCATGGTGCTGGGTATGCTGCTGGTCATGCCGGCACAGGCAAAAGAAGGCGACACGCTCCGGCCATTTGTGTCCCTGGGCCACTTTTACGACAGCAACCTGTTTCGCCTGGCCGAGAGTGAATATTCGCAAGTGTCGCAACGCTCCGAGCAATACGACGTGCTGAGCGCGGGATTGAACGTGGACTGGAAACTGGGCCGCCAGCAGCTTGTGGTCAACGCGACCAAAACCCTGGTTCGCTATGATCTCAACACGGTTTACGATTCCGACGGCAGCGATTACAAGGCCACCTGGAACTGGCGGCTGGGCAACCGGCTCACAGGCAACCTGGGGGCCACCGAGTCGTTAAGCCAGAGCAATTTCGACAGCGTGGGACTGGTCAATAACCAGGTAAAGCGAAAGCGCAGCTTTGGCCGCGCCGAATGGGAGTTTCATCCGCGCTGGCGGATAGGCGGCGGGGTGGAGAAGACTGACAATACCAACAGTGCATTGTCGCAGGCCTCGAATGATTTTCAGCAACAGGCGATTGACGCTGCCTTGATCTACCGTACGCCCAAGGGCAGCAACATTCGTGTGCAGATGCGCCAGATCGAGGCCGATTTCAGTACCCTGAAAATCCTGGAATACCATCCGTTTCTTCCCGTTGTGGCGGTGTCGGACAACAGCTACAAGCAAACCGATTACAAGCTGCTGGGTGAATGGCGTATGTCCGGAAAATTAACCTTGCATGGCCAGGCAGGGTGGGTCGATCGCCAGTATAAAAACATCCTCAAGGGCAGTTTTGGCGGCTATTCCCCGTGGCTTGTGGATCGCCCCGATTTCAGCGGTTTCGTGGGCCGGGTGTCGGGGGACTGGTACGCCACTGGCAAGACATTGCTGAGCGCGTCGGCTTACCGGGAACTGGGTGGCGCTCAGGACATCAATGCCAGTTCAGTGCTGAAAACCGGTGCGAGCGCGGACGGAGTGTGGCTGATACGCGAGAAATGGCGCCTGAATGCCGGTGCAACTTTTGAGAATCGTGAATTCAGAGGTGAGCTGGATCCGAATTCAACGGCGCCGCAGCGTAACGACGACACGCTGGGAGCCTCGCTTTCGCTGAACTATGCGCCAACCCAGGCCGTGTCGCTGGATGTTGGCATGCGAGTCGGGCGACGAGATTCCAACATATCTGTCGAGAATTACGAATTCAAATCCCTGTTTGCCAATGTGCGGGCCGATTTCTAGGGTAACGCTGATTAATTCGTCACCCCGGCGAAAGCCGGGGTCCAGCTTGATTTAACTGGATTCCGGCTTTCGCCGGAATGACGGATCGCGAATAAATCAGTGTTTCCCTAGGCACTTTGCTGGTGAAGATGGCTAGGTACGGGTCTTGCGAGGCATAAAAGCCTGAGTTGGGCGGATTGGACCATGGACAGGGATAGAATGGGCGTCGCTCATGTGGGCGAGAAACGAATGACAAGGTGCAAGGTGCAAGGTGCGAGTTACAAGATTCAAGATTCAAGATTCAAGATTCAAGATTCAAGATTCAAGATTCAAGGCGGTTTTGGCTTGACCTGAGGAGACGCTGATTTATTCCACTTTCGTCATTCCGGCGCTTGTCCCCGAAGGGGGAAAGCCGGAATCCAGTGAAATCAACCAACTGGACACCGGCCTTCGCCGGTGAGACGAATAAATCAGTATTTCCCTAAAGGGCACATCTATAAATTCTGATTTCGTCATTCCGGCGAAAGCCGGAATCCAGTCAAATCAAGCAACTGGATTCCGGGTCAAGCCCGGAATGACAATTTATAGAAGTGCCCTAAAGTACGTAGCCCCCGGTTCTGCAACTTGAACCTTGCAACTTGAACCTTGTAACTTGTAACTTGAATCTTGTAACTTGAATCTTGTAACTTGCGTCCTGAAACAATTCTAAGTTGGAGCGCGGCCTGCCTTTGTAGTTGCCGCCGATTGGAGAGAGCGTAATGACGAAGTTGTGGCGTAGTGTTTTGATGATGTGTGCGTTGCTGCTGGCAGCCCCGGCATGGAGTGCGGACAACGACTACCGCATGGGTACCGGCGACGTGTTGCGCATCACCGTGTATGGGCAGCCCGATCTGTCCACCGAGGCGCGCGTGGGCGAAAGCGGCAACATCACGTTTCCGCTGATCGGCGACGTCAGGATGGCCGGCGTGACCCCGGCGCAGGGCGAAACCGAGATCGCCGCGCGCCTGAGCAAGGGTGGCTTCATCAATGAACCCTTCGTTACCGTCAACGTGGTGCAATACCGTGGTCAGCAGGTTTCGGTGCTGGGGCGTGTCAATCGTCCGGGCAAGCATTCACTGGAAAAAATCAGCCGCGTGACCGATGTGCTGGCGCTGGCGGGCGGCATTGCGGGCGACGGCGCCGATACCATCACCCTGGTGCGCACGCGCGACGGCAAGCCCGAATACCGCGATATCGACATGATTGCGCTGTTCAAGCCGGGCAGCGAAGCCAGCAACGAAATCGTGCAGGATGGCGACATCATCAACGTGGCGCGCCAGCACATGTTCTACATCTACGGTGAAGTGCAGCGGCCTGGTGCGTTTCGCCTGGAACAGAACATGAGCGTGGTGCAGGCGCTTTCCCTTGGCGGCGGCCTCAACCAGCGCGGCACCCAGCGCGGCATCAAGATTCTGCGTCGCGATGACAACGGGGTGATGCAACAACTGGACGCCCAGCTGTCCGACCCGGTTAAAAAAGACGACGTCATCTACGTCAAGGAAAGCCTGTTCTAAGGACATACCGGACATTGATAATTCGGCCATTCCGGCAGCAGCCGGAATCCAGCCAGGTCGATGAACTGGATCCCGGCGTCCACCGGGATGACGATTAAACGAGCGCAACCCAAAGAGACATCAAATGAACTTCACCCAATTTCTGCTGATACTGAATGCGCGCAAGTGGATCATTCTCGGCGTGCTTCTGCTCACCGTTGCCGTCACTACGGCGGTGAGCCTGTGGTTGCCCAAGGAATATACGGCCACCACCACGCTGATCATCGATTCCAAGAGCAAGGATCCGTTCACCGGCCAGCTGCTGCCGTCGCAGATGTTCCCCGGCTACATGTCCACGC
>JAIOJU010000038.1 GCA_019911765.1 Thiobacillus sp. | reverse complement strand
CCCTTGCTGGATGCTGGCGTTGGTCGAGGTGACGTTCACTTGGGTGGCTGTGCCACTTATCCGCGTGCCACCTAGCGGTACAGCGCTTGTATCTGTAATGGTGGCCACAAGGTTAACTATAGGTGCTTTGATACTAAAATTGCCTGGCCCCATTACGATAAGATTGTCGATGTTGACCAAAGCTGATTGCAGTGTCAAACCGTACAAAGTTGGCCCTAAGACGAGAGTGGATGACAGATCGATCGGATCAACAATGCTGATGGAATTATCCGCTTGGAGGCTAATGTCAGAAAAAACCAAAGAATCAGCAAGGCTATTCGCATTTAGGTAGGTGTTGTTTATTAGATCTGGTCCATTACCGATGCTCAAATTGTATACCGCCAATACGGTGTCGGGCAGCGACATCATCCCAATAGCCAGCAGACCCACCAGTGTTTTACGTTGATATTTCATGTCGCTCCCCCGTCGTTGATTGCCACCCATGTCTGCATGGGTCAATTTATGCAACTCCGCTACAATTTTTCTTATTCCGGGCAAGCCCGCAAGAAACGAGCCAGATCAAGTGCGAGTCATACTAATCAAATGCTTGCGTTTGCAGGCCACCAAGCCCAGACCAAAACTGTAAAAATACCCGACAAACTTCTACCAACTTATATGGCTGCTGTCCGCCTCTGAACGGACTTTCGGCGAACATGCCTCGACCGTCTCTTCATGGCCGGCAGCCGCCCATTGCTTTGTGCATCTACCGGAGAACCATTAGTTTCTCCCCCTGAACTCCCAAGGCGGGACGGGGTTGGTCGCGCCCCATAATCCCAGTCTTCTCATCTTGGCCATCAGCTCCGCGCTTTCATACGCTGACTGATCTTCGGCGGACTGGGTATGGGTATCTTGCCTGACCCACCAGGCCATGCCTTCTTTGATTTGCTGCAGTCCGATATCAATGCCATTCACTGTGACCTGGCAGGACTGATGGTCCCATCGCTCAAGCCTGGAACAGTTGGCGACTGCTGTGCGATTGAGCGTCAGCCTGCTGAGATTGGTTTTGGACTGCTCACCCCATGCCTGATAACGCTCAGGGGCGTCGATGGCGGCGATTTGTATTTTGTAGGGCTGCCGCCCAACCAGAAGGGTCAGGGTGTCGCCATCAGCGATACCGGCTACGCGTCCGGTGAGCGTGTCTGCACTGGCTGCTAGGCTCATCAGCGTGAGCGCAATGGCAATCAGGACCCGGTTCCTGGTCAGGTGGTTTGTCTTCATGTCGGGCTTTCACTCCGTGGCGGATCATTTCATTGTTCAGTGACGACTATCAATCAGGCTGATTGATTCCCTGCCTGCCGCACGTCAGTGCTCCGTGCCTGGTTTCAGTCCCCGCAGCTTCTTGGTTTCGCCGCGTCGCTGTTTGCCCTCCAGGCGGCGTTTCCTGGATGCCAGGGTCGGGCGGGTCGGATGGCGCGGTTTGTCCACTTCGCAGGCTTCCTGGATCAGCGCGATCAGCCGTTCGAGCGCGTCGTCGCGGTTGCGCCGCTGGCTGCGGTAGCGTTCGGCCTCGATGATCAGGACGCCTTCCTGGGTGATTCGGCGGCCGGCCAGTTTGATCAGGCGCTCGCGTACCGGTTCGGGCAGCGCGGGCGAGTGGGCGACGTCGAAGCGGAGCTGGACGGCGGTGGAGACCTTGTTGACGTTCTGACCGCCGGGACCGGAGGCGCGAACAAAGTTTTCCTGAATTTCGCGCTCGTCGAGTTCGATCTGCGCGTTGACTCGGATCATCTTGGCCGCCGGGCGATCACCACTTCACCAGATGCACGTTGTTGAGCGTGCGGCCGAGAAAGCGCTCGCCGATGGTCTGGAAGCGCAGCGGCACGTCGGTGACGTGGAAGTCGTAGCGCGGCTGGGCGGGGCCGGGGTTGGCGAGTTTCCTGTCGGCCAATAGTTGGGCGACCTGTTCGGCCATGGCTTCGGCGGAATCGACCAGGTTCACGTCCTTGCCAGCCACCTGGCGCAGCAGCGGCTTCAACAGCGGATAGTGGGTGCAGCCGAGCACGAGGGTGTCGATGTGCTCGGCCAGCAGCGGCTTCAGGTAATCCTGTGCGGTGAGGCGGGTGACTTCGTGGTCGAGCCAGCCTTCCTCCACCAGCGGCACGAACAGTGCGCAGGCCTGCGAATGGATGCGCGAGTCAGGCGCGTATTCGTGGATGGCGCGGGCGTAGGCGTTGCTGTTGATGGTGGTGGGGGTGCCGATGACGCCGATGCGCTTGCCGCCGCGCGCCGACGCTGCGCCGGCGTCGATCACGTCGAGCACCGGCACGGACGAAAGATCCTTGACCACCTGCGCTGCCACCGCCGCCATGGTGTTGCAGGCGATGACCAGCAGCTTGACGTCTTGTTCCAGCAGGAATTGCGCGATCTGGGTGGTGAAGTGGGTGATGGTCTCGACCGACTTCACGCCGTAGGGCACGCGCGCGGTGTCGCCGAAGTAGACGATGTTTTCGTAGGGCAGGCGCTCCATCAGGGCGCGTACCACGGTCAGCCCGCCGATGCCGGAATCGAATACGCCAATGGGGGAGCTTGCATTCGTGGACATGGGTGGCAGGATGACGCGATGGAGAAAACGATATTTTACCTGCAGGCTTGCGCTGTGCTGCTTTCTTTAGGACGGCATTCATCATGAGCGGCTGCGCTTGCGACTCGGTGTGCAACACGGCGCCGCCCGATCCGCGCTACCGGCGCGCGCTGTGGATTGCGCTGGTGCTGAATGCGTTGATGTTCGGTGTGGAACTGTTCGCCAGCTTCGCGGCACAGTCGGTATCGCTGCTGGCCGATGCGGTGGATTTTCTGGGTGATGCCGGCAATTACGGCGTCGCCCTGTTCGTGCTCGGCCTGGCGCCGGTGTGGCGCTCGCGCACCGCGCTGTGGAAGGGCTGGCTGATGGTCGGCTACGGCGTGTTCGTGCTCGGCAAGTCGGCCTGGCAATGGTCGGCCGGCGTGGTGCCGGAACCGGTCATCATGGGCTGGGTGAGCCTGCTGGCGCTGGCGGTCAATGTCGGCGTGGCGGCGCTGCTGTATGCGCACCGTCAGGGCGATGCGCAGGCGCGCTCGGTGTGGCTCTGTTCGCGCAACGATGCGCTGGGCAATCTGGCGGTGATGGGCGCGGCGGCCGGGGTGTGGGCAACTGCGCACGGCTGGCCCGACATTGCGGTGGCGCTGGTGCTGGCAGGCCTGGCGTTGAGTTCGGGGGCGTCGGTGATACGCCACGCCCGTGAGGAATTGCGGATCAACTGAGCACGCGAGGCTAGCAAGCGCAGCAGTCGTAGCCCGGATGGAATGAAATGGAATCCGTGGAGCGGGTGGTGAACTTACTGATGCCTTCCCCGGATTCCGCTCCGCTGCATCCGGGCTACGATGTGTGCCGGTGGGTGGAACGCAGGAACGTAGCCCGGATGGAATGAAATGGAATCCGGGGTAAGCTTCGCGCATGGTTGACTATCGTCGAAGCCGGGTTGCCGGCGGGACGTTCTTCTTCACGGTTAATCTCCGTGACCGCCGCCGTGGTCTGCTCGTTGACCATGTTGACGCGCTGCGCCACATCGTTCGGACCGTGAGGCGCGAATTGCCCTTCACCATCGATGCAATGGTCGTGCTGCCCGATCACTGCCACGCGGTGTGGACGATGCCGCCAGACGATTCGGGATACGCGCACCGGCTGCGGCAGATCAAGGCGCGTTTTACCCGGCATCTGCTGCGCGAGGGTGTGAGCCTGGAAAAAGACGCCCGCGGTGAATATGACCTGTGGCAGCGGCGATTCTGGGAGCACACCATTCGTGACGTGCGCGACCTGCAGGCGCATGTCGATTATGTGCATATCAATCCAGTGAAACATGGCCATGCGACACGAGCGATCGACTGGCCGCATTCAACGATTCACCGGTATGTCGAACGCAGCCTGCTTCCGCATGACTGGGCATGTGAGCCGCAACAGGCTGGATTTGGCGAATGAGGTCGCGAAATCCCGGATTTCGCTGCGCTGCATCCGGGCTACGTTGATTGCTGGCGTTCGATCGCCCACGCCACGTGCTCGCGCACCAGTTCCGATGGGTGATCCAGCCGCGCGCCGAGTGCGGCTTGCGCAGCGGGCGAGGGCGGTGCGTTACCCAGAGCAACGGCGATATTGCGCAGCCAGCGTTCATGCCCGATGCGGCGTATCGGCGAACCCGCCAGCCGTTCGTTGAAGTCGGCCTCGCTCCAGGCAAACAGCTCCACCAGCTTCGCGCTGTCGAGTCCGTTCCTCACTTCAAAATCCGGCAACTCGGCAATTTGCGCGAAGCGGTTCCACGGACACACCAGCTGGCAGTCGTCGCAGCCATAGATGCGGTTGCCCAGCAACGGGCGCAGCTCCGGCGGAATGCTGCCCTTGAGTTCGATGGTGAGATAGGAGATGCAACGGCGCGCGTCGAGCGAGTAGGGCGCGATGATGGCCCTGGTCGGGCAGATGTCGAGGCAGGCCTGGCAGGTGCCGCAGTGGTTGGTCTCGGGGGCATCGACCGGCAGCGGCAGGTCGGTATAGATTTCGCCGAGGAAGAACCACGAGCCGTGTTGCCGGTTCAACAGCAGGGTGTGTTTGCCGCGCCAGCCGAGCCCGGATTTGGTGGCGAGTTCGACTTCCAGCACCGGGGCGCTGTCGGTAAAGACGCGGAAATGATGCTCGCCGACTGCCTGGCCGATGCGTTCGGCCAGCGTTTGCAGGCGGTTGCGCAGCACCTTGTGGTAATCGCGCCCCAGCGCATAGCGGGAAATATAGGCAGCGCCGGCATCGTCCAGAATCGAGTGCGGGTCGGCAGAGGCGGGCGGAAGATAATCCAGCCGCACGTTGATGATGCGGACGGTTCCCGGCACCAATTCGGCGGGTCGGCTGCGCTTGGTGCCGTGCGCCGCCATATAATTCATCTCACCATGAAACCCCTGATCCAGCCACGTTTGCAAACCGGCCTCGGCCGCACTCAGGTCGCTGTCGGCAATGCCCACAGCGGCAAAGCCGAGCTCGCGCCCCCATTGCCTGATCTGCGCAGCCAGCTGGTCTAAATCGAAACGCGAGTCCTGTTCATGCATAAAGGCGATGATACCGTGCGCTGCACCTGCCATCTGGCCGACGAAGCCGCGACGCTGGCGTTTGGCGCGCGACTGGCGCAGGAACTGAAGCCGGGCATGACGTTCTACCTGGAGGGCGACCTGGGCGCGGGCAAGACCACACTGGTGCGCGGACTGCTGCGTGCACTGGGTCATGTTGGACGGGTGAAAAGTCCGACCTATACTTTGGTCGAGTCATACAGCGTGCCTGGATTTGAGGTATTCCACTTTGATCTGTATCGTATGCATGACCCGCGCGAATGGCTGGATGCGGGCTTCCGCGATGTGAGCGATGGTCTGGCCGTGAGTTTGATCGAATGGCCGGAAAAGGCAGCAGGCTGGTTGCCACCGCCGGATGTGATCGTTCATTTGCGCATCAACGATGACGGCCGCGACGTTGAATGCGAGGCACGGAGCCCGTGCGGGGCACATTATCTGGAGACATGTTGCACGCTTTGTTGAGAACTTTCCTGCTGTGTAGTGTGCTGGTGTCGGGCTTGGCCCAGGCACTGCAGTTGAGCGCGACGCGTTTGTGGCCGTCGCCCGATTACACGCGGATCACGCTGGAATCGACCAAGCCAGTCACACACAAGTTTTTCATGCTGTCCAATCCCGAACGGCTGGTGGTTGATCTTGAAGGCGTTGAACCAGGACCCGCACTCGATGCGCTGGCCGGACAACTCTCGGCCGCCGACCCTTATATCAGTGCAATCCGGGTGGGGATCAATCGCCCGGGCGTAATGCGTGTGGTGCTTGACCTCAAGACAACAATCAAGCCTTCGGTATTCCAGTTGCAGCCGCTCGAACCCTATGGCCACCGCCTGGTAGTGGACATCTATCCCGATCAGGCTGCCAGCATGCCACCGGGTCAGTTGGCGGGACAACCGGCCAATCCGTCCGATGTGGCTGCGGTCGAGCCGGCCAGGCCCAAGCCGGCGGTGCCGCAATATGTGCGGCTGATTACCGTGGCGATCGATGCCGGTCACGGCGGCGAAGACCCGGGCGCACTGGGTGCCAACGGTTCGCGCGAGAAGGACATCACGCTGGCGCTGGCGAAAAAGCTCAAGCAGAAAATCGACGCACAGGAAAACATGCGTGCAGTACTGGTGCGCGACGGCGATTATTTCGTGCCGCTCGGACAGCGGGTGGTCAAGGCGCGCGGGGCCAAGGCCGATCTGTTTTTGTCGATCCATGCCGATGCCTTCATCAAGCCGGAAGCGCGCGGCTCGTCGGTATTTGCGCTGTCGGAAAACGGCGCCACCTCGGTGGCTGCACGCTGGCTGGCCAAGAAGGAAAACGACGCCGATCTGGTGGGCGGCA
>JAIOJU010000037.1 GCA_019911765.1 Thiobacillus sp. | reverse complement strand
CTTCTTCAACCAGGCGATCGAGTCGCCGTGAATTGTTTTCAATGATGTCGGCCAGCTTGAAGTGGGCGGGATCGTGCATCTCCTCACGCAGCAGCTGCGCGGCGTGGCTGATCGCCGAGAGCGGATTGCGGATTTCGTGGGCAATGTTGGCGGTGAGCCGTCCGAGCGCCGCCAGTTTGAGGCGTTGCGCCGCTTGTTCGGCTTGTCTTTGGTCCTCCAGCACCAGCACCCGGCTGTCGTCCTGCATCGCCAGCGGAATGCAGCGCACCCGCAACTGGGCTGCCGGGGTGCTGAGCGTCGGGGTCGTAAACGGGTCGGGTTGTTGGGCGAGGATGTTGGCCAGATCGAGCGAATAGTCCGCCAGCCGGGTCACGCCAGGAATGACCGGCACGGGCATGCCCATCAACGCCAGCGCGCGTGGGCTGGCATGACGGATGACGCCATCGCCCCGCACCGCCAGCAGGCCATCGGGTGAGTTTTCGATGGCCAGCGCATTGATGCGGTTGAGCAGCGCCAGTTCATCCGCCTGGCTTTGCGCCAGTCTTTCCGAGCGCAAGGCCCGCTGGGTGAGCGCATGCGCCAGCCAGCCAATGGCGAAGTAGCCCGCGCACAGCAGCCCCACCTGGAAAAAGCTGTCGATTCCCTGGCCGCCGCCGAGAATGTTGAAGCCGTGCTGCAACAGCAGGGCAATCGACGCCATGGCGGCATACAGCAGCGTCAGCCGGCCGCTGCCGACCAGGCCGCCCGAGGCAATGGAAATCACCAGCAGCAGGCCCAGGCCATCCGCCAGCCGGCCACTGGTGGTCATCAGCAGCATGACAAAGATAATGTCGGCCATGATGTGGGCGGTGAGCTGGATCTGGAAGCTGGGCCAGCGTGCGCGGATCCCCAGCACGAACAACGCCGCAATGACCAGATAGGCGTAGGCGAAGCCCAGGAAGCGTTCGCCGGCCCCGGTGCGGAATAAATCGGACTCGCTGAAAATCAGGCCGGTGAACGCCAGCGCGACTGCAAGCGTGAGCCGGTAAAGATTGAAATAATCGAGGCTGCGCCAGTGTGACGCGAAATAAGACTGCGCGGCAGCGCCGGGGCGTGCGGCTGCCGATGTCCTCATGTGCGGCCGAGTTTCTGGTGCTCGGGCGTGCAGTAGAACTCGCCGCCAGAATAAATCGCCTCGCTGCGCGGCAGATTCACCTTGCAATGCGCGCACTTCACCATGTCCTCGACCGTTTGCTCGCGAGCCGAGGCGGGCGGTTTGTTGAGCGAACGTTGATAATTGCGGAACACGGCGTAAACGACCACGCCGACAATAATGAGCAGCAGAATCTTGCCCACATGGCACTCCAGGAAATGGCATTGCGCATAGCATAGCGCCAAGTGGGGCCTGAATGCGCGTTCCCGGCCTGTTATTGATCCGGCCTGATGAAGTTTGAAGTGATATTGAAAGCTGACTTGCCCCAGCTGTATAAAGCCGTGCGGGAGGCCGAATCAATAACCATTAAAAACAGCGCCCTGTTGAGGCGGTTCAACGGACGGGTCCACTCAAGACGACGCGAAAAACACTTTACAGGTTCAAACATTACCTGGCCGTCTCGATAGGCGCTGAAAACGTGCGTGGGTTTGAATGGTTGCGGGTCACCAGGGAAACGAGCAAGCTGGTTTGCCTGGTGGTTCGGCGCGACCCCCTGTGGGAGCGGGCTTGCCCGCGAAACGCACCGCCCACGAACGAAATCAAGCACTTGCCGTTCGTCCTGGGATTGTCGAAGGAAGCGTGTCGAAGGACTTGTCCGTCTCCCTGAACCAATGTCGCCTGGATGTCGGTATTTTTTACAGGCTGGATGGACGAAGTTTCAATAGTCAGGGTAAAGGTATTTATTTTCCTTTAAATAACAGTGTGTTGTATGGATCTTCAGGGGCTCGGGCTTGCGTCTTGCTTGTTGTTCCACACCCGTGATCCACCAGAAAACCAAAAAATGCTGCCATTTCGTAAAGTTCTTACAAGTTTGGGTTTGCTCGCCATAGCTGGCGTGGTCCAGGCTGCGCCCATCATATTGAATGGTGACCACTTCACCGTTTCATACGATGACACCCAGGCAGGGATTTACGGCCAGGGCTCGCTGTCGGGCTCGCTCAACACCCTCTATTTCCAGCCCACGGCGTTTTCGGCGCTTTCGGGCGGGAGCCCGGCCAGCACGCAGGCTCCGCTACAGCTGACATTCAATATCAACCCGGGTTATGCGTTTGCTGGCTTTACCTTCACCGAGCGCGGCGACTACTTCCTGTTTGGCGCGGGAGCGGTAAACGTTGCGGCCAGTGTCGAAGCCATGAATGCCGCCAACTCGGCGTCCACTACCCTGAACCTGACTTCCGGCTCGTCGTTCACCCAGACGGGCGCCGCCACACCCTGGCAGCTGACCGGCAGTCTGTCGGCGCAGGGCCTGGGCCTTCCGCAAACCCTGCTGGTTACGCTGGATAACAGCCTGCTTGCCGATGCAGCCAGTGGCAATCTTGCTTTTATCCAGAAGACGTATGCTGGATTCAATGTGACCACCGTTGCCGCACCGGCAGCGGTTCCCGAGCCGTCAAGCTGGGCGCTGTTGTTTACCGGCATGCTGGCAGCACTGCTGGCCGGAGTGCGCAGGCGTACAATGCACGTCTGAGGCGGCCGAAGTGGCTGCATGTAACTGATTCACTTAGAACAACAATACATACACAAAAGGAAAGGCAGGAGGAGACAAATGAAAAACTACAAGAAAACCGCACTGGCGGTAATGGGCATGTCGGCTGTGCTGTTCGCGGGTAATGCGATGGCGGCGATTCAGATCGTGGAGGGCACCAATGTGTTCTACAGCTTTGATGATGCCAGTCTTTTCGGCACGGCAACCGCGTCCGGGGATAGTCTGGTTTTTGCACCTGCTAATTTCACGGCTGTTTCTACCACAGGCCTGCCGGCGTTGACCCCAGCTCTGTTGTATGTGACGGTGACCGCCAAAACGAATTACCAGTTGACCGCCTTCAGCCTTGCCGAAAGCGGCGGCTACACCCGGAGCAGCGGCACCAGCGTCGGAGCAACGGGCACCTTCACCGCCCTGGATGATTTCGAGGGGATGAACAATACCGATGCCAAGAATTTCGTGACCACATCGCTTAACGCGACAAGCGGCGCCTGGAATACCGCCGCGAACCTGGCTGTGCCCGTCGCGGGCTGGGGCGACAATGGCGTGGTCAGCACCATCAAGCTCACCATCTCGAACCAGTTGTTCGTCACCGGTGGCGTGGGCGAAATCTGGAAAAATGCCGTGACGGTCAATACCAGCGTTTCCCCCGTGCCCGAAGCCGAAACCTACGCCATGATGCTGGCTGGTCTTGGCCTGATTGGCTTCATGGCGCGTCGCACGCGTATCGCGGTCTGAAATCGGCAGCAGCTTTGCCAATGACAACGGCCTCCAACTGGAGGCCGTTGTCATTGGCGTGTCCTGCATATAGAGGTCCACACGTCAGACGCAAGCGGGAATCATTGTTTAAGTAGTGCTTGAGATTGCCGATTAATATCCTTGCAGCCTTGAACTGGTACTTTTGTTGGATAATGCACTGCAGTTTGGGTGGCATCAAATGGCCTCAACTATTGATCCAGCACGAGTTAACATGACTACCGTTCGCCCTGATCGTGAGCCTGTCGAACGATCGAAGGGCTGTGCTTCGACAGGCTCAGCACGAACGAACTCGCGAATAAATATAGCGGATCAATAAAAAGAATACTTCTGCCTGTTGGCAACCAAAGACCAAGAACGACACTAAACATATGCGTTTGGATAGATGACTAACCACAACCAGTGGCTGTTTCGGCAGCAACTTTCCGTTGTTACGCTGACCAAGATCCTGCTCGACCCCTTTGTGGCCGTGCTGGTGCTGATCGGGTGCACGCTCTATTTTGACGAGCCATTCCGGGGTCCGTACCCGATTCTGGCGCTGATCGTCTTTACCCTGACCTTCCCCGGAAAATGGCCGGAAGTCACGTTGCGTTCCTTCTGGAATGAAGTGGTCATGCCCTGGTTCTTCCTGTCCGGGCTGATCCTGCTGTTTGGCTATTCAACCGGCTATCTGGACTTCTTCCCGCCCGATCTTGTGATGGCGTGGATGCTGGTCACGCCTGCCGCCATGTGGGTGGCGCATCGCGTCGTCCGCAAGATCCTGCCGCGCCTGCTGCTGCTGGAAGGCGGGCGCCGCCGCGCCATCATTGTCGGGGCGGGCCACCTCGGGACCGAATTGCGCGGACGCTTTGCCAACGACAGTGCCCTGGGCGTGGATGTGGCCGGCTTTTTCGATGACCGTGCCATGGAACGTACCGATCTGGTCGACCCCAGGAAATTGCTTGGCTGCCTGGCGGATATTCCTGCATACGTCAACCGCAACGGCATCGACCTCGTCTACATCACCCTGCCCATGGCCTCGCAGCCGCGCACCCTGAGTGTCCTGGATGCGCTGCGCGACACCACGGCCTCGGTCTATTTCGTCCCCGATATTTTCGTGTCGGACCTGATCCAGGCGCGGGTCGACCACATCCACGGCATGCCCGTGGTGGCACTGACCGAAACCCCCACCCTGGGCGTTTCCGGCATCGGCAAGCGCATCAGCGATGTCGTCATCGCCAGCCTCATCCTGCTGCTGATCTGGCCGGTGCTGCTGATCCTGGCCATCGGCGTCAAGCTGTCTTCGCCCGGTCCCATCATCTTCAAGCAGCGCCGCTATGGCCTGGACGGGCAGGAAATCCTCGTCTACAAATTCCGCTCCATGCGCGTCTGCGACGACGGCGCCGTCATCCAGCAGGCCGGCCGCAGCGATCCGCGCACCACCCGTTTTGGCGCCTTCATCCGCCGCACCTCGCTCGACGAACTGCCGCAGTTCATCAACGTGCTGCAGGGCCGCATGAGCGTCGTTGGTCCGCGCCCCCATGCCGTCGCCCACAATGAGCAATACCGCAAGCTCATCAAGGGCTACATGCTGCGCCACAAGGTCAAGCCCGGCATCACCGGCTGGGCCCAGGTCAACGGCCTGCGCGGCGAAACCGAAACCCTCGACAAGATGCGCGCCCGCGTCCAGTACGACATCGACTACATGCGCAACTGGTCGCTGGTGTTTGATCTGATGATCATCGCCAAGACGGTTGCCGTTGTCTGGCGCGACCAGAACGCGTATTGATCAAAATACAAATCGGACAAGGTAAGGCGATTGCCGGATGGTTATCCTCCTTGAATCTGTGTCAGTGCTACGATTGGCATCAAACGTGAAAGGAATTGCAATGAATGCAAGTTTGCTGGAACGGATCACGATCGAGCCCGGAAAATGTGGCGGACGCCCCTGCATCAGGGGGATGCGCATCCGGGTAAACGACATCCTGGAAATGCTGGGCGAGGGCGTGAGTCCGGATGAAATGCTGGCGGATTTTCCGGACCTTGAGCGGGAGGATATCCTTGCTTGCCTGCAATTTGCTGCGCGTCGGACCGATATCGTACGGCTGGCAGCGTGAAATTCTGGGTCGATGCGCAGTTGCCTCCGCAACTGGCCGCCTGGCTGGAAGCCGAGTTTCGGGTTGAAGCCAGTTCATTGCGTGATCTGGGTTTAAGGGATGCGGCGGATCAGGAAATATTCCAACGGGCCAGACAGCCGGGCACTGTGCTGATCAGCAAAGACAGTGATTTTGTGGATTTGATATCCAGGTTCGGGCCGCCTCCCCAGTTGCTCTGGGTGACATGTGGCAATGCCACAAACCGCCATTTACGGGGCGTGTTTAGCAGTGCGGGCCGTGCTGCGATCAATTTGCTGGCAGAAGGGCAGGCAATCGTCGAGATTTGCTGATTGATCAGGTCAACGGCCTGCGCGGCGAAACCGAAACCCTCGACAAGATGCGCGCCCGCGTCCAGTACGACATCGACACCATACGCAACTGGTCGCTGGTGTTTGATCTGATGATCATCGCCAAGACTGTTGCCGTTGTCTGGCGCGACCAGAACGCGTATTAATCAATCAAGGCGCAAGTTGCATGGGTGGGCCTGCCTATCGGTAGACATCCCGCCGGTTGCCGACCTCGATCACAAGAACGCAAAGAACATCATCCTGGATGTCGCAAATGATCCGGTAGTCGCCGACGCGGTAGCGCCAGAAATCCCCGAGTTGAGGGCCGGTTAATGCCTTGCCTGTGCTGCGCGGGTCGTCCAGCGTAGCCAGACGTTGCCGCAGAAAACCTGTGATGCGTTTGGCTTCGCCCTTGTCGAGCTTGCTGATTTGCTTGACGGCTGTCGCCGTCAGTTCAATCCGCCAAGCCAAGATCGCGCTCCACATCCTCTAGTGTGTAAATGCGTTCTTCTCCTTTGCGAACGCGTTCCATCGTCGAGGCGGCAAGGTAATAATCCTCCAGGTCGTCCAGGCCCTTCGCAACCAACTCGCGCAGGTAATAGGCCTTGGTGCGGCCAGTCTGTGCGGCCAGTTTGTCCAGGCGCTGCTCTATCGCGGGATCGAGTCTGATTGAGGTTGCCATGATGTGTCTCCTTGAATACGTGCATTCAGTGTATCTCGTGACTACCACACACGCAAGGCGATTCGGCCAATTGACGAACTGCCGCAGTTCATCAACGTGCTGCAGGGCCGCATGAGCGCCGTCGGCCCGCGCCCGCATGCCGTCGCCCACAATGAGCAATATCGCAAGCTCATCAAGGGCTACATGCTGCGCCACAAGGTCAAGCCCGGCATCACCGGCTGGGCCCAGGTCAACGGCCTGCGCGGCGAAACCGAAACCCTCGACAAAATGCGTGCCCGCGTCCAGTACGACATCGACTACATGCGCAACTGGTCGCTGGTGTTTGATCTGATGATCATCGCCAAGACTGTTGCCGTTGTCTGGCGCGACCAGAACGCGTATTGTCAAGCCACTCCCCTTGCCGGCGTGCCCCACGTACACGCGGCACCCACCGGCAGGAGCAGGCTTGCCCGCGATAACGCCCACGGCGAATCACTGGCCTTTCCTCTGCAACCCGCTCCCACAAGGGTGGCGCGAAACGCACCGCGCAACCACCCGCCGTTCGTCCTGAGCGCCTCATACACCCCATGCTTTTTTGTGGTTTTTTTTTGCGCATGACGCAAAAGCTGCTAAAACTGAACGTCGCTCGGGCAAGAAACGGATTTCCGTCTTCAAGCCTGGCGCAGGGGCCGATTGCCCTGTTTTCGTTAATGAAACCTACAGGAGGAGATAAAAAATGAAACTTGCCTTTACGCGATTCGCAGCAGCAGCAATCCTGGCCACCGCATCCACCGGCGCCCTGGCATCACCCGTCGCCTGGAACGGCTCGTTTGCGGTATATGACCTCAACCTGGGCACGATAGATGGCAGCAATGATGTCACAGGCTATATCGACATGGCAGCCGGCACCTGGTCGATCGCTTCGACCACCCCGTTCATGGGAATTCTCTGGACAGCATCGGGCGGCACCCTGTATGGCCCGGGCACGTATACCGTCAGCGTCAACGGCGATGGTCTCGATGCGCACAGCGGCGATGGCAACGTCACCTTTACCGTAGGCGCAGGCCAGCTGGGCGGCAATATCGATGTCTCCTGGAACCTGAACAATGGCATCGACGTGTTTCAGGTGTGGGATGTGACGACCATTCCCGGCGTGGAAACGCTATATACGCCGGTCGATGCGGACGGCGATGGCTTGCCGGGGATCACCATCATAGACGGCCCATTCGCCGGTCTGGGCGCAGGCTTCAACATGGCCGCCCCGGTACCCGAAGCCTCTACCTACGCCATGCTGCTGGCTGGCCTGGGACTGGTGGGCGGCATGGCGGCGCGCCGCCGTACTTAAGGAAACACTGAACAAGTCCTTCGACGAGCTCAGGACGAACGGCAAGCGGTTGATTTCGTTCGTGGTTAAGTAGTGACTTGGCACAGGGTTATCGTGCTTAGTCAAATACTTAGTAGTTCCATCAGAGCTTGTCGAACCACAAAGCAAACCAACTTGTTCAGTGTCTCCTTAAGGGCGCTTCCATCAATCCGTCATGCCGGGCCTGACCCGGTATCCAGTTGCCTGATGCGGCCGGATACCGGCTTTCCCCCCGAGCCCCACTATTTCACGCGAACCCCCTGTAGGAGCGGGCTTGCCCGCGAAACGCCCCGCCGCACGCCACCGAACCGCACAGCAAACCTCAGGAAAACGCTGATTTATTCGTCACCCCGGCGAAAGCCGGGGTCCAGCACCTTGATTTAACTGGATTCCGGCCTTCGCCGGAATGACGAATCGCGAATAAATCAGTGTTTCCTTAGCCGGCCGGATCAACACGATGTGCCCGGCCCGTATATCGGCTTGTCAGCCCATTAACACGATTTATTCTGAATTGATTGTCGATAAAATTTACACTTGCTTCAGGAGCATCTGGTAATTTTTGCCTGAATGCTTAAGGAACGCTGAACAAATCCTTCGACAGGCTCAGGATGAACGGCAAGTAGTTGATTTCGTTCGTGGTGAGCTTGTCGAACCACACAGCAAACCAACTTGTTCAGCCTCTCCTTGGTCAGTAAAAACAATAAAATCGCCCGGCAAACCGTACCTGCCGATCTCAATTACCCGGTATTCCAGGGCCATCATGAGCCAAATTCCTGTCGGGATTTTTTACACTTCTGGTCCGAACCTACTAGCCCGCATGGGCGAATCACACAAATAAAATTTTTAAGTGCTTGTTGTATATGAAATATAAGCAAATACTTCAGAAGATTGGTACACCCGTTGCTTAGTATTGGTCGCCGCAAAATGATTTATTCGGTGCAAGAGTATCTACACCGTGTGGCAGGAGGATGTAGCTGTTTAATTGATCGATCAATATTTTCTACATGAGGAGATTTACAAATGAAATTCACAATGACAAAAATTGCTGCCGCTGCTGCTCTGGCTCTGGCTTCCTCTGGCGCACTGGCCGGTCTCGGTGACGGTTCCGTTTCCACGGGTGGCGTGTTCAACATGTACAGCCAGGATGGTTACGATCAGTCCATGGTGGTTGGTAATGGTGAATTCGCGATCAACGTCGATGCCACTATCGCTGGTTTCGTGAACCAGGACGCCGGTACTTGGGGTGTGGCTTCTGCTGCTCCCTTCTATGGCCTGCAATGGACTGCCAGCAACGGCCAACTGATTACCGCCGCTGGTGACTACGTTCTGAACACTGCGACTGGTGCTGTGAGCGCTGCTCCCTTGGGTGCGGTTGGCTCTGATGGCATGATGCACTTCTCGGTCGGCGCAGGCCAGGCCGCTGGCACCATCGACTTCGCCTGGAGCGTCAACACCGGCATTCGCGTCGTCAACGTGTGGAACATCAACGGTGACGGCAGCCTGACCGCCGCTTCGGTTCCCGGCATGGAAAACGGCCCCTTCGGTGGTTTCAACGCAGCGTTCAACTTCAGCGGCGCTAACCTGATCACCCCGGTGCCGGAAGCTTCGACCTACGGCATGATGCTGGCTGGTCTGGGCCTGGTTGGCTTCGCAGTGCGTCGCCGCAAGCTGGTTGCCTAAGTGTGGATGGCCCGGAATGCTTTCCGGGCTGATTCGCATGTCCGGCAGCGGTTGGGCTGGACAAGCATCCAAGGATACGGCGGGGAAACCCGCCGTATTTTTTTGTTCTTTCGCAGGAGAACGAGTATGAAACACAAGCTAACCCTGCTGGCAGCAGCACTGTTTGCCAGCCCCACATTTGCCGCCACATGGACGACCACTATCGATGCCGCCACCTATGGTGGCTCCTACGGCAGCATCACGTTCAACGACGGCGGTTACACCGGCCCCACCGGCGTCGGTGCCAACGACTTCCAGGTTGGCAGTGGTTTTGATGCCAGCCGTATCGGCCAGGTGCAGAAGGTGGTAACCAAGGATCCGGACTATCTCACGCCAGACTCGGGGCATGCTGTCGCGAAAGATCTGAGCGATCTCAACAACACCAGCAACTGGTACAGCAACGGCAACATGGATGGCACGGTCAACTTTTACCAGTGGGCCTACACCACGGGGGGTGGCAGCACCTTCAGCAACATGAAGATCGACAAGGCCGGCAACTACAGCATCGCCAAGACCGACATGTCGTTCAATGCCTATGATATTTATCAGTACCGCGACACCACGGGCGTCAACCCGAGCTCGACTTACGACACCAAGATCAATTTCAAGCCGTATACCGTCTCGGACGCGGGCGGCTGGTGCGGTTCGGTGCTGGCGTCCGGTCCGGCCGCGGTGGAACGGATGGCTGGTCAGGTTACATTCGATATCGCCTTTGATGTCTACTTTGATATCACGCCTACCTTTTCCTCTTTTTCTTCCACTGAACTGATCCCGGATTTCGTCATGCGCAGTTACGGTAGCTATGATGTCAGCGTCAGTACTTCGGGTGGGGATCTTCAGCATTACACCGGTAGCGCGGTGGAGAACAACACCAATCCGCTGACCGGCGAAATCGATCCCGATTATGCGAACCAGGTCTCCTTCCTGGGCGGCGGTGTCATCCCGGGATCGGTCTGGGTTTCCGCCGATTCCTACAACGCCGATGGAAGCAGGAAAATGCGCGCCGACATCAATCCCACCACGGGCGAAGTCACTCAGGTGTGGGATGTCACCATTGTGGAGGCAGGCACCGCCGGGGCGAGGTTGCATACCAACGCTTATGGTGGGTTTGCCTTCCTGATGCGCGCCGATGGCACCCGCATCCTGCAGACGGTGGATGGCGCAGCCTATGATCCGGCCCTTGATTATCTTGCCGATCGTGCATCGTGGACGGATTATCCTGCTGTGGCTGCAATTCCCGAACCCGAAACCTACGCCATGATGCTGGCCGGTTTGGGGCTGGTGGGCACCATGGCGGCGCGTCGTCGTCGGCTGGTATGAAGTTGATTTGATTCGGTATCGCGAAAAGCCGGCGGGACAACCGCCGGCTTTTTTCGTGAAGGCAAAAAGATCAGTCGTTTTGTGTCATGGCGTGTAGTAATAATGCAACAGACGCGCGGTCTCAAGAATGGCAGGGGTGCCGAAAGTTCCCGACTCCGGTACACTCGCAAAAGTTATTTTTCATGTAAACAATCGAATACCAATAAACGGGGTAAATACCCTTGTTTTTCAAATTCAATAAGGTCTAGGAGGAGTTTATGCGTTTCAATCTAAAACACGCTGCGCTGGTCGCGGCTTGTGCTGCTGCATTTCCTGCACATGCGACTAACGGTTATTTCCTCCCGGGCTTCGGTATCCGCTCACAGGGTATGGGCGGCGTGGGTATTGCCTATGGCCGTGACTCCCTGTCTACCGCCGCCAACCCGGCCAATGCCGTGAATACCGGTATGCGTGGTGACATGGGTATGGCCGTGTTCAACCCCGAGCGTAGCGCCAAGGTTTACGAATCGCCGGCCAGCCCGACATTCGGTTTTTTCAGTGGCGATGTCGAAAGCGATTCGAAATATTTCCTGGTCCCGGAAATGGGTTTCAGCATGGGGCTGACCGAACAATTGCATGTCAGCATGGCCGTGGTGGGTAACGGCGGCATGAATACCAATTACCCCAGAAACCTGTTCCCTGGATTGGGGGGGCCGCCCCCAACACCTGTGGACAAGGGGATTGGCATCGACATGATGCAGTTGCTGGTTCCGATCAGTGTGGCCTACAAGGTCAATGAAAATCACGCGCTGGGTGTCTCGCTAGTGCTGGCAGAGACCCGCTTTCGCGCGTATGGCATTGATACTTTCAAGGCCTTTCCTATCCTGACGGACCCCACCAAACTGACTGACAATGGCTTTGATTACAGCTATGGCGCCGGCGTCAAGCTGGGCTGGCAGGGCGAGTTCATGGACGACAAGCTGACCTTGGGCTTGACCTATGCGTCCCGGACGTACATGACCAAGTTCGACAAATATTCGAGCCTGTTTGCCGAGCAGGGTGATTTCGATATCCCGGAAAATTACGGGATCGGTATCGCCATCAAGCCGAAGAAGAATCTGGTGATCGCAGCCGATGTGTTGCGCATCAATTACAACGACATCGCTTCGGTCGGCAATCCCGGCCCGGGCGATGATCCGGCTGGCGCCGCGCAAGGTATTCCTGCCATGGATCTTGCGGCGATTTATGGTGGATGTCCCGCTGCCACCAACCCCTACTGTCTGGGCGGTGACCAAGGCATGGGCTTTGGCTGGGACAACATGACCGTCTACAAGCTGGGTGTGCAGTATGGCGTGAACAACAAGCTGCAGGTGCGCGCCGGCTACAACTACAACAAGACCCCGATCCCGAATAATCAGGTGACCTTCAATACATTGGCCCCGGCTACTGTGGAGAAGCATTATTCGGTTGGCTTTACCTACCGGCCGAACGATGAACTCGAAGTGACCGGTACCTATATGTATGTTGCCGGCAATAACCAGTCGAGGTGTGGCCAGAACATCGTCGATTGCGCGGAAATCGGCATGCACCAGAACGTGTTCGGCCTGAGCATGGGCTGGGTGCTGGATCCGGGCCCTGTCGCGCTGGGTGAGTATGGCGAGGATGACTGGGCGGGCATCAATTTCGACGGCTGGTACGGTGGCTTCAACTTTGGACAGTCGAAATACGATGTGAGCGCAACTGTTGATAACACCCGTACTGAAGGCTGGAAGGTCTACGCGGGCTATGAGTTCAACAAGTACCTGGGCGTTGAAGGCGGATACGTCAATCTGAACGACATGACGGCGAGAACGGGTACGGTCCGCACGGAAATCGACACCGATGCCTGGACGCTGGGCGCTGTAGTGAGCTACCCGGTAACGGCAAAGCTCTCGGTAATGGGCAAGCTGGGTGGCGCTTTTATGCTGGCCGATATCGATACCAAGAATGGCGCAGCACTCACGGCGAAAACGGGCGACGATGGCTTTGAGCCTAACTACGGTGTGGGCGTCAGCTACGCGCTGTTTGACAACCTGAACCTGCGCGCCGAATGGGAACGCTTCGACAGAAAAGACCTGAATATCGATCTGATGTCAGCTGGTATGGTTGTGAAGTTCTAAAGCCATGGCAGGTTGAAGTGACTAAAAGCCGGGGATGCGTCCCCGGCTTTTTTACGCGCCTGGCACGGGCACACGCTTGTGCTTGGCGGCGGCGCGTGAAAATGGTGATGGGGACGCCGGTGCGTTTCGCGGGCAAGCCCGCTCCCACAGGTGGCGCGGAATGCAGGAGCCGGCTTGCTGGCGATGGGGTGGGGTTCGCGATGGTGCGTTTCGCGGGCAAGCCCGTTCCTGCGGGGAAGGCTGGTGGGGCGCGGTACACTCCCTTTGAGGAAATGGAGGAAGAATAGGGATGGCGAAGCCGAATATTCTGCTACGCGCAAAACGGAAGAAGGCGCTGGAAAGCTTCCAGGCGAAACGCTACGACGAGGCTCTGGCGCTGTTCCAGGGCATCTGCCAGGCAGACCGCATGGATGCGGACGCGCGTATGTCGTGCGGCGCGATCGCCGGGCTGCGTGGCGATCATGCACAGGCGGAGGCGTATTGCCGGCAGGCGCTCGCCATCGATCCGAAAATGCCTGGAGCGCACCTGAATCTGGGGATTGCGCTGCGCAACCAGGGAAAGTTCGCCGAGGCCTGCCAGTCGTTCAA
>JAIOJU010000036.1 GCA_019911765.1 Thiobacillus sp. | reverse complement strand
CCTTTATTGGCGCCACCACCGAAAACCCCTCGTTCGAAGTCGTCGGCGCGCTACTGTCGCGCGCCCAGGTCTACGTGCTGAAATCGCTGACGCCCGACGAACTCGGCCTGCTGATGCAGCGTGCCCTGCACGAACTGCCGCAGCTGAAACTGCTGGAAGGCGTGGGCCCCATGCTGGCCGCCTACGCCGATGGTGACGCCCGCAAGCTGCTCAATCTGCTGGAGCAGCTCGACACCGCCGCCCGCACCGCGCAGGTCGAAGCGATCGACACCGCCTTTGTCGAAAACGCGCTGGCGCAATCGCTGCGCCGCTTCGACAAGGGCGGCGAAGCCTTCTACGACCAGATCTCCGCGCTGCACAAAAGCGTGCGCGGCTCCGCGCCCGATGCCGCGCTGTACTGGCTGGTGCGCATGCTCGACGGCGGTGCCGATCCGCGTTACCTCGGGCGGCGGCTGATCCGCATGGCGAGCGAGGACATTGGCCTGGCCGACCCGCGCGCACTCGGCATCACGCTCGACGCCGTCGCCACCTACGAGCGCCTGGGCAGCCCGGAAGGCGAACTGGCGCTGGCCGAAGCCTGCTTGTATCTGGCCTGCGCCCCCAAGAGCAACGCCGCCTATGTGGCCTACAACGCCGCGCGCGCGTTTGTGCAGGCCAACCCCTCCAACGACGTGCCCATTCATCTGCGCAACGCCCCCACCAAGCTGATGAAGGAACTTGGTTATGGTCGCGCCTACCGCTACGCCCATGACGAGCCCGAAGCCTATGCCGCCGGCGAACGCTACTTTCCTGACGACATCACGGAACAGCACTTTTACCAGCCCACCCCGCGCGGCCTCGAAGGCAAGATCGCCGACAAGCTGGCGCATCTGCGGGCGCTGGATGACGAAGCCGGTGAAGCCTGAGCGATTTCCGTGTCGGTCAGTCGCCATATTGCGCGAATCAAATAAAAATTAAAACTCGCTTTACATGGCGAATTAAGTGCAATAAATCCGTATTAATCGTCATAAGTGACGGATTATGAAGATATCAAATCAGGTCGTGGACGAGCTGATCCTGCGTGAACTGGGTGAGCGGCTTGCGCGAGTCCGGCTTGAGCGCAACCTGACCCAGGCCGGGCTGGCCGAGCAGGCCGGCGTGTCCAAACGCACTGTCGAACGGATGGAAGCGGGTGGCGTCACGCAACTGGTCAATCTGGTGCGCGTATGCCGCGCGCTGGACCTGCTCGAGCGCTTCGAGGTGCTGATACCCGAGCCGGTGGCCAGCCCGGTTGCGCAACTGAAGCGGCGCGGCAAGGAAAGGCAGCGTGCCTCTTCGGCCAAGGCCGCGACCGCGCCCAGCGGCAAGTGGCAATGGGACGACAAGTCATGACCACCCTGGTCGAGGTCAAGCTCTGGGGTCGCACCATCGGTAAAACATACCGATTGAATTGTCACACCTGAAAACCTGATCACCCCTGGCAACCGGTAATGGCAGGCGTGTTTTATTGCGCCCGCAAGCGCGACACCGCCATCGCCGAAACCCAATACCACGCCGCCCGGTTCATGGCTGCCACCGCCGAGCCGCCCATGCGCCTGCAAATGCGCCGGTACGGTGCCAGGAACATTTCTGGGAGAGGGGGATTTGCAAGCGCGCCGTGTTACGGCGCGCTCCGGAACAGCCTATTGCGGCACCACCCGAGCATTTTCGCCGCTGCCTTCTACCCGCACGTACATCCCGGTATTGAGCCGGGCATCCACCGGCTGCAGGATGGTGACATCGCCGCCGGTTGCCATTCTTACGTTCACGCGCTGTGCATCCTGCTTTTTCATCTTGCTTTGTACTGCCGTGCCCGCGACTGCGCCCGCCGCCGCACCGAGCACCGCGCCCAGCGTGGAGCCGTCGCCCTTGCCGATTTGCGAGCCGAGCAGACCGCCCGCCACCGCGCCTACCGCCGTGCCCACGCCAAACTTGTAGCTCTCGTCCACCTGAACGGTTTCAAGCGATGTGATCCTGCCGTTGCGCTCGTTCTGGCTTGCCACCGAACCCGACGAGTCACCGTATGTGGGGCCGCCGCCCAGCTGAGGCATATCGCTGCAGCCACCCATCCCCATTGCCAACAGAATTACCGGTACCAGCATGCGTTGTTTCATGTGTTTCTCCTCATTGAGTGTCAGACCATCGGGCGGCCAGCGTTTTCGGCCAGCCCCGCCTTTTAAAACTAGACGTCAGCCGGCCCGGCCACAAGGTCGCAGCCGGGATTGGGCCATTTGGCATGCGGGCCACTCCCTTGGGTGATCCAGCCCCCGCATTGCCAAAAGTCCATAAATGGACTAAGTTTGCAGCATCAGTACAAAATGACACTGTCGTGGAGGCCCCATGCCAAACACTGCCCCAGCCATCAAAACGCAGAGCAAGCCCAGCAGCCGTGAACTATCGGCCGCCGGTCTGCGCGCCTTCTTCAACATCGCGCGCGACTGGGCGCTCAACACCGACGAACAAATGGTGCTGCTAGGCGGGCCGGGCCGTTCCACCTTCTTCAAATGGAAATCCGCACCCAACAGCGCCGACCTCAAGCGCGACACCCTTGAGCGTTTGTCTTACCTGCTGGGCATCTACAAAGCGTTGCAGATTCTGTTGCCGGCCAGCACCGCAGCCGATGCCTGGGTGAAAAAGCCCAACACCGCGCCGCTGTTTGGCGGCAAAAGCGCGCTCGACCGCATGCTCGGCGGCAACGTCGCCGATCTGCTGGCCGTGCGCCAGTATCTGGATGCCCGGCGTGGTGGTTGGTCCTGAGCTTGCCCCTCAACCATTCGTCCTGAGCCTGCCCCCGCAACCGTTCGTCCTGAGCCTGTCGAAGGACTGCCCGGACCCAACCCTCACCACCGTTCGACCTGATCCCGTGCATGTCGAAGGACAAATTAATTAATGACCTATCCCACCACACAGCTGAAATGGAACCCGGCCTACCGCATCATCCCCAGCCGTTTTCCCTCCGTAGGCCTGTTCGAGCGCGTAGCCAACCCCGAGGATTTCGGCGCCCTGTATGCGCTGGAAGCCATGACCAACGACCGCATCCGCGACGAAGTCGGCGAGATCAGCCTGGTCCCGCCGGATGAGCGGCTGTTTGGCCCCGGCAGCACCTGCATCATGGCCGCCTTCACCCATATCAACCCGCAGGGCAGCCGCTTTAGCGACGGCCGCTACGGCGTCTTTTATTGCGCCCGCAAGCGCGATACCGCCATCGCCGAAACCCAATACCACGCCGCCCGGTTCATGGCCGCCACCGCCGAGCCATCCATGCGCCTGCAAATGCGGCTGGTCACCGTGGAAGCCAACGGCAAAGTCACCGACCTGCGCCAGGCCAGCCAGGCCGAGCCCCGCATCGTCGACCCCAACAACTATGCCTATGCCCATGGCATCGGGCGCACCCTGCGATCAGAAGGCGTGCAAGGCATGCTCTATCCATCGGTACGCCACCCCGGTGGCGAATGCCTGGCAGCCTTGCGCACCGGGCTATTGAAAAACTGCGCCCACGCCGCCTACCTGGAATACCACTGGAACGGGCAGGGCATCGATGCGGTGTTTGAGGTGAATCAGGTGGTGTGAGGGCAGGGCGGTATCAAACACGGTAAGCATCGTCGTACAAAAAACCACACTGTCTGTGCGAAGATTCGGGTGATAACAAATACAGGGGGCGTTTTGGCACCACAGCCGGAACAACAATCAAGGGGCAATATTGTTGTGCTGCTATTAGCGGCAGGCTGGCACGTCTGCGATGCCGCCACTACCAACTTCCACGCCGCGCGTGGCGTCCCCTCAGTGGCGTCGAAACCCAGTCAGGTCGGGTTTTGTCGCGCAGCACGAATCTAATGATATTTTTCCATTGCTAGTAATGCCTAATTCAAAAGACACCTACAGCCGGCCCACTGATACCCCGAGTTTCGTCGTCCGGGAGGACACCATCGAATACGGCTTCATCGGCAAACTCCAAGGCCTCAAGTATGAATATCGCGACGACATCCGCGACCGCGCCGCACTGGAGAAAAACTTCCGGGAAAGGTTCGAAGCCCTCAACCGGGTCAAGCTGACCGAAGCTGAGTTCGCCAGGCTGTTGGATGAAATCGTTACACCGGATGTCTTCACTGCTGCCAAGACCCTGCGCAGCATCAACGCCTTCACCCGCGACGACGGCACGCCGCTGAACTACACGCTCGTCAACCTCAAGGACTGGTGCAAAAACCACTTCGAGGTCGTCAACCAGCTCCGCATCAACACAGACAACAGCCACCACCGCTACGATGTCATCCTGCTCATCAACGGCGTGCCCTGTGCGCAAATCGAGCTGAAGACCCTCGGCGTCAATCCACGCCGGGCCATGGAGCAGATCGTCGAATACAAGCACGACCCCGGCAACGGCTACACCAAGACGCTGCTCTGCTTCATGCAGCTTTTCATCGTCAGCAACCGCGACCGTACCTACTACTTCGCCAACAACAACGCCCGCCACTTCGCTTTCAATGCCGACGAGCGCTTCCTGCCCGTCTATGAGTTCGCGGACGAGGACAACCGCAAGATCACCCAACTCGACGAGTTCGCTGAGCGCTTCCTGAAAAAGTGCGACCTCGGCCGCACCATCAGCCGCTACATGGTGCTGCTCGCCGGGGAGCAAAAGCTCATGATCATGCGGCCCTATCAGGTCTATGCCGTGCAGCACATGGTCAAGTGCATCGACGAAGACAACGGCAATGGCTACATCTGGCACACCACCGGCAGCGGCAAGACGCTCACCTCCTTCAAGGCTTCCACGCTGCTGAAGGAAAACGACCACATCCACAAATGCGTCTTCGTCGTGGACCGCAAGGACCTCGACCGCCAGACCCGCGAGGAATTCAACAAGTTCCAGGAAGGCTGCGTCGAGGAAAACACCAACACCGCTGCCCTCGTGCGCCGCCTGCTGTCCGAGGACTACGCGGACAAGGTCATCGTCACCACCATTCAAAAGCTTGGCCTCGCGCTGGACGAAAACAGCAAGCGCAACAAGCAGCGCACCAAGAACGGCCAGGCCACCTACAAGGAGCAGCTCGAAGCCCTGAAGGACAACCGCATCGTCTTCATCTTCGACGAGTGCCACCGCTCGCAGTTTGGCGAGAATCACAAGGCGATCAAAGCGTTCTTCCCCAAGGCGCAGCTCTTCGGCTTCACCGGCACGCCCATCTTCGAGGCCAACGCCTCCTTGCAGAAGATCGAGGACACGCAGGCCTCCATGCGGACCACGGCGGACCTCTTCCAGAAGCAGCTCCACGCCTACACCATCACCCACGCCATCGAGGACGGCAACGTCCTGCGCTTCCATGTCGATTACTTCAAGCCGGAAGGCAAGAAGCTGCCGAAGCCCGGCGAGCCACTTGCGAAGAAGGCCGTTATCGAAGCCATACTGGCCAAGCACGATGCCGCCACCGGCGGACGCCGCTTCAATGCCATCCTCGCCACCGCGTCCATCAATGACGCCATCGAATACCATGCGCTGTTCAAGACCATGCAGGCGGAGAAGCAGGCCGCTGATTCCGACTTTCATCCGCTGAACATCGCCTGCGTCTTCTCACCACCTGCACAGCTCGCGGAGAATCCCGATAGCAAAAAGGACATCGAACAGCTCTCCGAAGACCTACCGCAAGAGCAGGAGGACAATAAGGTAGATCCGGTGAAGAAGAAAAAGGCTCTTGAAGCGATCGTGGTTGATTACAACGCCCGCTACGGCACCAATCACCGCCTCGGCGAGTTCGACCTCTACTACCAGGATGTGCAGAAGCGCATCAAAGACCAGCAGTGGCCCAATGCCGACTACCCTCCGGCGCAGAAGATCGACATCACCATCGTCGTGGACATGCTGCTCACCGGCTTCGATTCCAAGTTCCTGAACACGCTCTACGTGGACAAGAACCTCAAGCACCACGGCTTGATCCAGGCCTTCTCCCGCACCAACCGCGTGCTCAACGGCACCAAGCCCTACGGCAACATCCTCGACTTCCGCCAGCAGCAGGACGCCGTGGATGCCGCCATCGCCCTGTTCTCCGGCGAGAAGAGCGGCGAGCAGGCGCGGGAAATATGGCTGGTGGACAAGGCGCCTGTCGTGATCCAGAAGCTGGAGACCGCCGTGCAGAAGCTCGACGACTTCATGAAGTCCCAGGGCCTCGATTGCACCCCCTCCGCCGTGGCCAACCTGAAGGGCGACGAGGCGCGCGCCGCCTTCATCTCCCACTTCAAGGAGGTCCAGCGCCTCAAAACCCAGCTCGACCAATACACCGACCTCACCGGGGAAAACAAAACCGCCATCGAGCAGGTGCTGCCCGAGGAAAACCTGCGCGGCTTCAAAGGCCAGTATCTGGAAACCGCCAAAAAGCTCCGTGACCAACGGGGCAAGAGCGACGACAAACCCGGCGCCAATGACTCAGTGGATCAGCTCGACTTCGAGTTCGTCCTCTTCGCCTCCGCCGTCATCGACTACGACTACATCATGGGCCTCATCGCCAAGTTCTCGGAGAAAGGCCCGGGCAAGTCGAAGATGACGCGCGAGGAACTCATCGGCCTCATCAGCGCCGATGCCAAGTTCATGAACGAGCGGGACGACATCGCCGAATACATCGGCATGCTCAAGGCGGGCGAAGGCCTCTCCGAGGCCGCCATCCGCGAGGGCTACACCCGCTTCAAGGCGGAGAAAAACGCCAAGGAACTCGCCGCCATTGCCGCGCGGCACGGCCTCGCCACCGCTGCCCTGCAAACCTTTATAGACGGCATCCTCGACCGCATGATCTTCGATGGCGAGCAGCTCAGCGACCTCATGGCCCCGCTCGACCTCGGCTGGAAAGCCCGCACCCAGGCTGAACTCGCCCTCATGGAAGACCTCCATCCTCTCCTCACCAAACGCGCCGGTGGCCGCGACATCTCAGGACTCAGCGCGTATGAGCAGTAAGACGAAAACCACCGCCACGAAGGAAGAGACAAGGCCCGCGCTGGTGCCGAAGCTGAGGTTTCCGGAGTTTCAGGAGGCGGAGGGATGGGCACCCGAGCCAATGGGCGAAGTCTATTCGTTCAAAGGCAACAACTCACTCTCACGCGACAAGCTGAACTATGTGGCTGGTTCAGTGAAGAACATCCATTACGGCGACATTCACACCAAGTTCTCGACCCACTTCGACATCACGAAGGAGCTTGTCCCATTCATCAATGATTCCGAGGAAGCCATCGTTCGCGCTGAAAACCTGTGCGCCGAGGGCGACATGATTTTTGCAGACGCTTCCGAGGATTTGGCAGACATCGGCAAGAGTATCGAGATTGTCCGCCTGAACGGGGAGCGTGTGGTTTCGGGACTGCACACGATTCTCGCCCGGCGCATAGGAAAACGAATCGCTTTGGGGTTTGGCGGACACCTCTTCAA
>JAIOJU010000035.1 GCA_019911765.1 Thiobacillus sp. | reverse complement strand
CCATGGTGCCGATCAACAGATCGAGCACCCACAGGGTGATCCCCAGCGGCACCCAGATCAGCAGTCCGGTAATGAAATAACGTTTCATGAGCAATTCGTGAGCGGCTGCGCCATTCAGTCAAAAACAAAGAAGCGGGCGGCTTGCACCGCCCGCTTCCTGATTGGCAATGTCCCCTGTCAGTTACACGCCGGGCACGCGCCGGTGCCGCAGGCTGGAGACGGTGCCTCAGACCTGGTTTCGGCAGGTTTGCTGTTGCCGCCCTTGAAATCGGTGGCATACCAGCCGCTCCCCTTGAGCGCAAAACCGGCCGCCGTCACCTGCTTGGCGTAATCGGCCTTGCCGCACGACGGGCACACCGTCAGCGGGGCATCGGACACTTTTTGCATTTCGTCCTCGGCAAAACCGCAGGACCCACATTTGTAAGCATAAATCGGCATTAAATTCTCCGACAATCAATAAGTTGCAGGATTATACCCAAAGAGCCGGGCACAAGTACCCAAAGAGCCGGGCATACATATTGAATCTGGCGGCAACCCGCCAGGTTTCAAGGGATCTACCAGGTAAAAGCCAGGCTACCGTAGACGCGACGGCTGAAGACGTTGGTGTTACGGAACTCCTCATAGTCGTCGCCGAGGTTCTGCCCTACCAGCGCGGCCTCGACCTCGGTGCCCTGCCACTTCCAGCGCTTCGCCAGACGGGCATCGACCCGGACGTAAGACCGGGTGAGATCGCCTTCGGTCAGCCAAATTACTGCGTCGCTGCGCCAGGCCCCAACACTTGCCTCCCAGCCGCTGTCCAGGCGGTAGTTGGCGAGCAGGCCCCAGTTGTTACGGGGGGCCGAGCGTGGAATGTCGATATTGTAGTTCTGTCGAGCGGTGTCGGCACTAAGATACACGCGCGCATAGTGCGCGCTCACATCCAGTTCGCGGACTGGCCGCCAGCGCAGTTGAAGCTCGCCGCCCCGGGATTGGACCAGGCCGAGGTTCTGATACTGGAATTCGTTGCCGCTGATGATGGAGCCCGGATCAGCCGCGTAATCAGCTTTCTGTTGACCGATGAAATCGTCGATCCTGTCCTTGAACAGCCGAATGTCGAGTTCAAGCCGGGCCGGACGCCAGTAACCCACGTAACCGATCTCGCGCGACAGAATGCGTTCAGGCTTCAGACCGTTGGATGGCACGGTAAAAATGTCGGCCAGCGCACCGCTGTCACGCAGGAGTACCTGATTGCCCTCCTCCTCGAAAAAGGTCGGAGAACGGTAGGCGCGCGACACGCCGACACGCACGACATGATCGGGCATGACGGTGAAATTGGCCGCTACGCGAGGCGAAAGGTCGGTGCCCGTGAAATAGTGATGTTCCAGCATGGCCCCCCCCTGCAGTAGCACGTGCTTATTGACTCGCCACTCGAGGTTGCCAAAAACGCGTGCCAGTTCACCGCTGAAAGTGTCACCGGAATTGTAACTCTGCGGGCTTTTCACCGTTTCCCGCCGTGCCTCGCCGCCCCACACCGCCCGCAGGTCAGGCATCCACTGCTCGTTCACCTGCAGCTCGATGTTGCTTCGCGACTGCATGAGGTACTGGTCGACCACAACCGGGCCGCCGATGTTGGCCACGGTGTCTGCATCAAAACGGTTCTGTGTATGGTAAGCCTGCACACGCCATTCACGCCGCTTAGACTCGACCTTGTGGTAAGCCAGATGCAGGTACAGCGCGCGCGAATCCTGCTCGACCGGCTGCAGATAGGAGCGCGCACTGGCCGGCAGGCGGCTGCCCCCCTTCCAGTCGCCCTGCGACAAGCCAAACTGCAGCATCACGTCAGAATCGGGGGCAAGCTGCCAGTCCAGCCGCCCGTTGACGAAGTAGGTCTTGCTCGCCTCGAAGTAGCTTCCGTCGTCATATACCGTCCCCACGACGTGTTTCTCGAAACGGTCACGTTGCTGCGCCGAGGCGGTCACGCGGTAGCGCAGGCGATCTTCGCCTCCTCCCTGCCGCACCGTCAGGCCACGCATGGCCTGCTCGCCATATTGCACCGAGGCAAATTTGCCCGGCACCTGCGCTGCCGTCTTGGTAATGATATTGATCACCGCGACGAAAGCATTCGCACCATGAATCGCGGCATTGGGCCCACGCACGACTTCGATGCGCTCGATATCGTCGATCGCCAGTGGCAGATCGGTCCAGTACACCGTGCCATAGTGCGGACTGTAGATCGAACGCCCATCGACCAGCACCTGGAAGCGGCGCGAATAGGCGTCGGCGAGGCCATGATAGCCGGCGGTCCAGGTATTGTTGGCCGTGTAGGAAACCGAGAACCCCGGCACCAGACGCAACAGTTCCGGAATGTCGCGAAAACCTGAAGCGCGGATCATGTCCTGGTCGATGACGGTAACGGCAGCAGGCGCCTCGCTCACCGGCTGCGACAGGCGTGATACCGACAGCACCACCGGCAGTTCACCGAAGAAATCAGCTTCGGTGACAGCCGCCAGGGCCAGGCCAGGCATGGCCAGCATGCTCCCTAGCAGGCGCAGCACGATCAGCGGGTGTACTGGGGTTTGTCGTAAACAGCTCACTCGTCTCACGCCGGCGTGTTTCATACACCGACTTCTCTCCAAATTATTATTGTGTCCAACGGATTTAAGGATAACAGCCGCTCGAGTTTAATCCTCAACCACGCAAGTGGCCAAACTCGGCGGGACCGGCTTTTACCAACTGAAACCGAGGCTGCCGTAAACGCGTCGGCTGAAGATGTTTTCCTGGCGGAACTCGCTGTAATCATCGCCCAGGTTCTGTCCCACCACAGCCGCTTCCACCTCTCGACCCAGCCAGACCCAGCGGCGTGCCAGTCTCGCATCGACTCGAGTGAATGCGGGGGTCGATTCGCCACCATTCAACCAATACATTCGGCCCGAATGATAGACACCGGCGCTCGCGGTCCAGCCATGGCCAAGATCGTAGCGCGCCAGCATACTGGAACTCTCCCGCGGCACGGAACGCTTCACCTGGCTATCTACCAAGTCAATTCCGGGGCTGGTCGAAATAAACACGCGTGCATATTGGGCAGTCAGGCGGAATGCCTGCGTCGGCTGCCAGGTCACCTGCAGGTCGCCGCCGCGCAATGCAAGACCGCCACTGTTCTGGGGCTGGATGACCCCTGCAACTGTCGTGCTGCCGATATGGTCATCCACCTTGTCATGAAACAGCTTGGCATCGACCTGCAGTTGCCAGGGCCGGTAATGGCCGACATAGCCGATCTCATGCGAACGAATGCGCTCGGACCGCAGATCGTTTGGCGTGAGCGCGAAGACAAAGAATGAGCTTCCGTCCGTGTGGCGATAGATATATTGACCGTCCTGCTCGAGGAAGGTCGGCGTGCGATAGGCCTGGGACACATTGAGGCGCAGGGTGTGGCCGGGCGCAAAATCGTAATTCATCGCGATGCGCGGCGACACGTCAAAGCCGGAATAGTAGTGATGCTCCAGCATGGCGCCGCCCTGCAGAAGTAAATTAGGCCGAATACGCCATTCCAGATTAGCATTGACTCGGCCCTGCACGCCTTGCAGAGTGTCATCGGTGTCGAAATAGAGGGGGCTTTTCACCGTCTCGCGCCGCAGTTCCGCACCCCATGCCATGCGCAACGTCGGTGCGAGCCGCGTGTTGGCCTGAAGCTCCAGGCTGGTGCGGGTTTGCATCGCATCCTGGTCGCCGATGATAGTCAGGCCAAACCCGTCCAGACTGCTCGGCGCATCGTTCTCATGCCGACTGTGATAGAACTGCAGCGACCATTCCTCGTCAACGCTGAGCACACGCCGGAACTTGAACTGAACGTAGGCGTTATTGACGTCCTGCTGGCGCGGTTCCAAAGGAGCAAAGGGTTCTGATGGGTGTAGATATCCGGCCTGCCAGTCACCGACAGCCAGACCAAACTGCGCCGAGACCTCGTCGCTGGCGGAGACACGGTAGTCTGCCCTGCCGTTCAGCAGATAGGTGCGGGTTTCCTCGAACAACCTGAGCGGGGACCCAGCGAAAGGGTCATTGTCGAAACGGTCGCGATTCTGAGCCGAAAGGGTCAGCCGGTAGTTCAGGTCGCCCGTCCCGCCACCATGGCGCACGCTCAGGCCTGACATGCCATGCTCGCCGTATTGCACGGAAGCGAAGGTGCCCGGCACCTGAACGGCTTCCTTGGTGATGATGTTGATGACAGCAAGAAATGCATTCGCGCCAAAGGTAGCGGCATTCGGGCCGCGCACCACCTCAATGCGCTCGATGTCGTCGACCGACAATGGGAGTTCCTGCCATTGCACGGCGCCGAAGGCCGCACTGTAGATCGAGCGCCCATCCACCAGCACCTGGAAGCGTCGTGAAAACGCATCGACCACGCCGTGATAACCCACCCCCCAGGTGTTGTTGCGGGTATAGGCCACCGAGAAACCGGGCACCAGACGCAGCAGATCGGGAATATCGCGAAACCCCGACGCACGGATCATGTCCTGGTCGATCACAGTGACGGCGGCGGGTGCCTCGTTTACCGGTTGCGACAGGCGCGATGCCGACAAGACCACAGGGAGGCTATCAAGATAATCCATCTCGGACAAAGCCGCTTCGGCCGGCAGCGCAAGCTGGCAAAGTAGAAGTGCATTCCCTACACGCAAGCCCGCACAGGTTTCCACCACAAGCCTGTTTGCCCGGGAACAAGAACTCTCAACATTCTCAACATTAATGAATGTCATTCCTCCCGCCCATTTCAACGCTACCAGCTTAAAAGCCGGCGCGGAACTGCAACAAGGCCTGCCGTTCGGTTTCGCGGGTCGCAACAAACTCCGCATCGCCCCCGAGAAGGTGACGACCAATGACTGCCACTTCAATCGGCACGCCGGCCTGTTTGCCGCGCCAGGCGAGGCGCATGTCCAGGCGGTTTGCGCCTCCGACCCGCCCTCCTCCGCCCAGCCAGGTTAACGCCGCGCTTTTGTTCCAGGTGCCGCTTAGCCACCAGTTCCGGTTCAACCCGTGTTCTGCCAGCAGGCTGAAAGCATAGGGGGGGGCGGAATCCTGCCAATCCGGATTGACTGCCTGGATACGTACCCAGGCCGGGGCAAACCGGATACGGGTTCTGGCTGCTGGCTTCCATTCGAGCTGGAACTCGACGCCTTTCAAGGTGGCATCGCCTGCATTGAAGAACTGGTAGGCCAGATTATCCTGGCCATCGGCAACAGGCACTTCGGCAAAGTCGATCAGGTTGGTGTATTTATCGTAGAACGCCCGCATGTCGAGCGTCAGGCCAGCTGTTGGCCAGGCCTGCCACCATCCAATCTCGCGCGATATGATGCGCTCGGATTTCAGGGAATCAGGCTGGATCAACAGGGCATCCAACCCGAAACCGAAATCCGCCGCAATTTTGCCAAACAACTCGTAATAGGTCGGCACGCGGTAACCCAGGTTGTACCCGATCCGGAACGACTGGGTGGGGCGCGGCTGAAAATGCACAGTCAGTCTTGGAGAAAATTCACGCCGGCCGGCATGAGTCGATTCCAACATGGCGCCGGCGTTCACCAGCCATTGCGGCGCAAGACGGAATTCGCCATTGCCATACACGCGCCAGGAATGCTCCTGGATCGATGATGCCTGATCGTAGTAAAAGCGCGACCGCACTTCGTCCAGGCGATATTCCGCTCCCAGCGCGGCGCGCACGCGCGCACCCCAAACCCCTTTCCATCCGGCTGTAAGATTCTGGCGGTGGGTCGAAAATCCCAGGTCGATCGGGGGCGGCGATCCGCCCAAATCAAGATCATCGCTGTAGCTTTGTCGCGTCAGGTCATACGCCAGGCGGGTTTCTGCGTTGGCATGATGTACGTGCCGCCAACTGATCTGGCCGTATGCGGAGTGCACGTTTACTGGAAAGGTTTGCCCTGCCACAACATCGTCATCCAACCGGGAATGCGCCATGCCGCCCATGACGCTCAGTCTATCCGCGTCCGTCAGGCTCCAGTCGCCGCGCCCGTCCAGATAACGATCCCGCACATCATCTGCCACATTGGCATAG
>JAIOJU010000034.1 GCA_019911765.1 Thiobacillus sp. | reverse complement strand
TGCTTGGGCGTGAGGTTCTGTGCTTCATCAATAATAAGAAACTTATTGAGGAAAGTCCGGCCACGCATGAAATTTAACGATTTGACCTTGATGCGGCTCCGGATCAAATCCTGCGTCGCAGCGCGTCCCCAGTCGCCCCCTTCGTCGTCGCTCTTGTTCAGCACATCGAGGTTGTCTTCCAGCGCGCCCATCCACGGCGTCATTTTTTCTTCCTCTGTACCGGGCAGAAAGCCGATGTCCTCACCCACCGGAACCGTCACGCGGGTCATGATGATCTCGGTGTAGATTTTCTTGTCCAGCACCTGGGCCAGGGCCGAGGCCAGCGTGAGCAGGGTCTTGCCGGTACCGGCCTGGCCGAGCAGGGTGACGAAGTCGATCTCGGGATCCATCAACACATTGAGTGCGAAATTCTGTTCGCGATTGCGCGCGGTAATACCCCAGACATTGTTCTTCTGGTGGCTGAAATCGCGCACCGTGACCAGCTCGGCCTGCTTGCCCTCAACCTTCAGAACCTTGGCATAGAGCGGATTGGGACCTTCCTGATAGACGAACTCGTTGGGCAGAAAGGTCGAAATCAATGGCCCTTTGACGCGGTAGTAGGTGTGGCCGTTGGCCTGCCATGATTCCATGCCCTTGCCGTGGGTGTCCCAGAAGTCGGCCGGCAATTCGCGCAGGCCGGCGTAGAGCAGGTCGGTGTCTTCCAGCACCTTGTCGTTGAAGTAGTCTTCAGCAGGCAGGCCCAGCGCGCGCGCCTTGATGCGCATGTTGATGTCTTTCGACACCAGGATGACCTGACGCTTGGGGTGATGGCGCGAGAGGAACAGCACCACACCGAGAATCTGGTTGTCGACCTTGCTGGTCGGCAGGTTCATCGGAATGTCGCCGGAGATCGCCTCGGTCTGCAGGAACAACCGGCCGGTGGCCGCATTGTGGCTGTGGGCCGCAAGCGGCACGCCTTCCTCGATGGAGTCGAGCTTGCTGACGATCTCGTCGATGAAACGGCTGGCCTGGCGCGCGTTGCGCGACACCTCGGTCATCCCCTTCTTGTGCATGTCGAGTTCTTCCAGCGTGGCGATCGGCACATACACATCGTGCTCTTCAAAACGATACAGGCTGGTGGGGTCGTGCATCAGCACATTGGTGTCAAGGACAAACAGTTTGGTTGGCGCTACGGATTTTCTCGGCATGGCAATGTGATGGTGGCCCGGTGATGAGAATGCATTCATCCTACCTCAAGCTTGTGACAGCTTGTCCAGTGAAAAAACTAAAGCTGAAACTGTTCCGTTATTGCGGATTTGATCGCGTGTTTCTCAGTAGAATGGGGGGCTTCCTCTTCAACATGGTCGTGATGAAGGTGATGGGCACAGTGCAGATCCATTCTGTTGAAACGAAAGACGGACCCGGCTTGCGGATTGACCGCCGCGCCATATTCGCTCTGGCCGGCCTGCTGCTGATGTGGCTGAACCCGGCGCATGCCCAGACTGCCGCCCACATCCTGCTGCAGGATTCTCCGCTGGCCGGGTTTCAGTATCACGCCGGCAAGACACTGTGGCCGCAGATGCGGGTGGGCGATGCGCTTGCCCTGATTCGCGAGCCGGACAATGTGCACGATGCAAAAGCCGTGCGGGTCGAGTGGCAGGGCCAGAAGATCGGCTATGTGCCGCGCCGTGAAAATGCCGATGTCGCCCGCTTCATGGATGGCGGCGAAACGCTGGTGGCACGCATCAGCCGGTTGGCCGAGGTGCGCGATCCGTGGTCGCGGGTGCGTTTCGAAATCCTGATTCCGCTCCGGCCGGTCGGGCAGACGGTGCCATGAAACGTTTGCGTGCCGGGGGTTGGATTTGGCTGGCCGGGTTCATGGCGTCAACGGCGATCACGCATGCCGCGGCGGGTCTCTTGCCGCTTCCTTTGTCCAGCCTCTCGCTACCACCGGGATTTCAGATCGAAGTGTTTGCCCACGTTGCCAACGCCCGGCAGATGGCATTGGGGAAAACCATGCTGTTCGTGGGCAGCATGCGCGAGGGCAAGGTCTATGCGATTCCCCTGAAAAGCCCGCACAAGCCGGTCGTGATCGCTGACGGGCTGACGATGCCGGTAGGCGTGGCCTATCGCGACGGCGATCTCTATGTCTCGGCCGTGAGCCGGATCGTGCGTCTGCGCGCTATCGAGGCGCGCGTGAGTCATCCTCCTGCGCCCGAAGTCGTGACCGATGCTTACCCGGGCGAGACGCATCACGGCTGGAAGTTCATTGCCTTCGGCCCGGACGGCAAGCTTTATGTACCCGTGGGTGCCCCCTGCAATATCTGCGAACCCGATCCGGACCGCTATGCAACCATTACCCGGCTCGATGTGACGAGCGGCAGGATCGAGGTGGTGGCGCGCGGCGTGCGCAACAGCGTGGGTTTCGACTGGCAGCCGCAAAGCGGGGAATTGTGGTTTACCGACAATGGCCGCGACTGGCTGGGCGACGATGCGCCACCGGATGAACTCAATCGTGTGAGCCGGACAGGCCAGCATTTTGGCTATCCGTATTGCCATGGCGGGACGATTGCCGACCCCGAGTTGGGGCAGTCCCGGCATTGCGACGAGTTTGTTCCGCCGGTATGGAATCTGGGTGCGCACGTAGCGAGCCTGG
>JAIOJU010000033.1 GCA_019911765.1 Thiobacillus sp. | reverse complement strand
GAAGCGCGATTCGTGATGATCTGCGATCTGGCTTACACACTGTGCCGTCGTGGATGCAACAGTGGATTCGCGATCTGCTTGCCCGGTCCGAACAGGCAAGTACCAAGGCCTCACCGTGAACGCCGACTTTCTTCGTATCATCGCCGCCTCTCCCGAGGATCGCCGCGGCCTGTTCCTGGCGACCGCCAACCGGCTCGGCACACTGATCCAGAATGTGGAGAAGGATTTCTGGGTATCCGGGTTCAGCGTTCTATCGTCTGCCAGAGTCCAACATAATTGGCATGGCCATTCAGCTGCCCCTGCTGCCCGGTTGTGTTTCTATTTTCAGGCTGTCATCCAGTAGCAGAAACAGCATCTCGTCGTCCGTCGACGTGTATATGCTGGTGGTTGCCACGCTGGCGTGTCCGAGCAGGCGCTGGATCATGTTGACCGGCATCGTCTCTGCGGAATGCGCGCCGCGCGTGTGTCTCAGCCAGTGCGTCGAGGCTTTCGCCATCTTTTTGGCATCGTCATGATGCCCCTGCGTGGCAAGCGCTGCAGCCGCTTCCCTGAAGAACGTCTTCAAGGCCTTGTACAGCGTCGTGGGATCCAGTGTGCCCATATCCTGCCCAAGCCGCAGCCGGGCAATCAGGGGAATATCTCCAGGGTTGTCCAGAGGGTCGGCATTCAAACCACGCCAGGCCAGGTAATCGCGTAATGCATCCATCACCATGCCGGGCATCGGGACCGCCCGCCATTTGCCCCCCTTGCCGAGCACTTTCAGCATCCAGCGGACACCCAGGCCACGCTTGAGCGGGACCGAATAGAGTCTCCCCAGGCGGGCATCCACCAGCTCGGTGAGCCGTAGCCCCGTGGCATAGGCAAAGGGAAGCACGAAGCGCAAGCGCCGGACGGATTCGTCCATAGGCTGGCGGACCAGATACTCCATGAGAAATGCCCACTGGCTGCGTGTGAACGCGTGCGTCAGTTCCAAATCAGGCGCGGTGGCCACGCCCATCTCCCGCTGTGGTGGCGGCACGCCGTCCCATGGATTGCTGTCGAGGTAACGCACTTTGGCAAGCCACTCGAATAGGGACTTGAGGATGGTATGGGCCTGGATTTGGCTGCGCAGCGAGGCAGCTCCCTCGAATGGCCGCCAGTTGGCTGACCAGCGCGGTGTGCTGCGTTTTCCCATCCAATCCGCCTGGGGAAGGCGCCATGGCCAAGCCGCTGGCAATGTGCGGCCGAGCCCGCCCAGCCAGTCCCGGTAGGCAATGGCGTCCTCGATCGATAGCGACGACAGGGCGCGTCCGCGCTCCATGATCGACCAGATCAGGAGGCGCTCTGCCTCACGGCGATAGGCGCGCTCGGTATGCGGATTCGACGCGCGCGCTTTCAACCAGGCCTGGATCGCCTGATGGTCATTTTCAGCGGCGATGCGGCTGCGGCCGAGGCCTCGGTTCTCGCCAACCGAGCCGTCCAGCTCCGCCGGCGTCGAGAACGACTCCAGCGGCATGATGGCAGTGGCCGAGGGCCGGGTCAGTTCGATCGGCGACAACGACCGCAGCGGGGCGAGCCCCTGGGGCGCCATGACACCCAGACTGCCTTCGTGGGTGGCAAGCCAGGTCACGAGCCGGCGCGCTCCTTTTTCGCCGAGGCGGGGCACGGACACCCACCAGCGGTAGCCCTGGGTGCGGACGCGCTGATGCAGCGACTCGATGGTGGGGACGCCGGCGAGGATGAGCCTGGCAGCGAGTCGATCGTCAAACCAGGCGGCAACCGGATCCTGCGGCTGCGGATCGGTGGCGAGCAGTTCCTCCACCCACACCAGCGCGGCCAGTTGGCGCTCGACCAGGCGGGCGTAGCGTCTCGCGCGGTGGTCGATGCTCTGCGGATAGGCCTCGACATACATCGCGGCCAGTTCCTTCTCCGAATAGAAGTGATCGGGGTCGTGTGCTTCGCGGAAGGTTTCGAGCGAGGGGAGGGCGGTCGTCGACCGGACTGCCTCGGGCAGGGTGCCCAGCGGCAGGCGCAGCAGCCGGGCCAGCGCATGGCGGCCGTGCCGGCGGGCGGCCATCGTCAAGGTTTGCTGGATCCAGGACAGCGTGGAGCGCGCGATGCGCTGATCAAGGCCGGATTCGAGATAGCGGTCCGCTGCGACCTTGAGGTCGAGGCCCTGCAGCCAGCCGCGGTAGAAGGCGAGGTGGTGACGCCCGATTTTGCGAGTGGATTCCATGGCTAACTGGCTGAAATCAAGGGAAAACCGGAAATATAAGCCATAAACCCATGAGTTAAATAACAAAATCAGCATTCTTGATAATTGACCTTATCATGAACTGCATATGCTATGCGGCTAGATGTCCCTCGCTTGTTCTGACTGGAACGCGCGCCCCATATTGCAATTGCTGGCTTTTGACTGTTGCTTGCCAGGCCACAAATGCCTGAACACTGGTAGCATCAAATCTTCTCAGCCAACCCAAGGGATTTTCATGAATAAGACTGAATTGATCGAAGCCACGGCAGCCGAAGCAGACATCAGCAAGGCTGCTGCCGGAAGGGCGCTTGATGCCATCCTCGGCGCCGTTGTCAAAGCGGTAGCGAAAGGTGATTCTGTAACCCTCATTGGGTTTGGCGCGTTCAAGTCTTCCAAGCGTGCTGCCCGTACCGGACGCAATCCACAAACAGGCAAGGAAATCAAAATTGCAGCCACGACCGTGCCGCGCTTCACGGCCGGCGCCGGTTTCAAAGCCGCAGTTGCGGGTAAGAAAGCTGCAAAGAAGAAGTGATGTGAAATGTGCGGACGTGGAGCTGCCCTTGTAGGTCACGTCCGCATTCAAACAGCAGGCTAGTGCTTATCTAGCCCCTAGCAGCCTGTCGGACTTGAAGAATTGACTGGGCGAGGGCAGGTTTTGAAGATTTTGCCGGGCATCTGGGGCAAATGCGGGCATTCGCATCATTCCGCCAAAGTAGGTAAGGTGAGTTGGAACCGTGTCACCTGGTTTGCGGACGTCACGGCGATTGCGCCGCCATGCGCATCGACGATGGATTTGACGATGGCCAGCCCCAGTCCTGCACCGTCTCCCTTGCGTTGGCGTGATGGGTCGGCACGGTAGAAGCGGTCGAACAGCCGGGGGAGGTGCTCTGCCGGGATTTCCGGGCCCGGGTTCTCGACAGAAACTGTGGCGCTATCTCCGTGCCCGGCTAGGGATACCTGCACGGTTTGGCCTGGTGGAGTGTGTCGGATGGCGTTCGATATAAGGTTGCTGAGCGCGCGCCGCAACATCAGCCGGTCGCCGGATACAGTGGCAGATCCCGTTAGGGTTAACGAAATCGCACGCTCTTCAGCCCAGGCTTCAAAGTAATCGAACAAATCCTGTATTACATTGGCCAGACTTACTTTTTCCAGGCCCGGTTTGAGCAGGCCGTTGTCGGTCTGGGCAAGGTAGAGCATGTCGCCAACCATCTGAGCCATGCGTTCATATTCCTCCAGGCTGGAATAAAGGATTTCCTTGTACTCGTCCTTGTTGCGTGCGCTGGAAAGCGCCACCTGAGTCTGGGTCATGAGGTTGGAAATGGGGGTGCGCAGTTCGTGCGCGATGTCAGAAGAGAACTCGGAGAGCCGCCGGAAGGAATCGTCCAGGCGAGCCAGCATGGCGTTAAAGGCGGTGGCGAGAGGCTTGAGTTCAGCAGGCAGGCCTGTAGCCGGCAGGCGCTCTGCCAGTCGTTCGGCGGAAATGCCGGCCACCATGTCGGTGACCTGACGCAAGGGGGAAAGCCCCCACCGGGTAACGATCCAGCCTAGGCCGGCGGTGGCCAGGGCGGCCAAAGCGATGGCGAGGGCCAGCACTGAGCGGAACTTGTTCATGAAAAGGACATGGTGCTGGATGTTCAGTGCCACCGCCACGGAGTAAGGCCTGCCACCGCCTGTGGTTATCGACACGGCCATTCCCCGGTAGCTGCTGGTCCCGGACTGCGTCCATTGATGCAAGGTGCCGGCCATACACCCTGCCGGCTGGGCTTGGCATTCATTCAGCAATGTTTGTGGAAAGTCAGCGCCCGAGGTAGCGAACCAGATATCGCCCCTCGCATCCGTGACTGCCACTGCGAGACCATGGTGGCCGACCAGGGCGTCATCCAGTTGTTGGGGCAGCGAATCCAATTCCTTCTGGGTATACGTGTGCTTGAATAAATTCTGGATGAGTTCCAGCTTGCCATTGAGCTCATGCCGATCCCCCTCCTTGAAATGGGCCTCCACGACTTGCGTCAGGAAATAGCCCGTCGTCAGCAGGACCAGGGATGCGGCCACCGCGAAAAGCAGGCTAATCCGGACAGTCAGCGACAAGGTTTTCATGGCGCCGGCTCTTCCGGGAAGGTTTCCAGCACGTAGCCCATCCCCCGCACGGTGTGGATGAGCTTGGATTCAAAGCCCTCGTCGATCTTGACCCGCAGCCGACGCACCGCCACATCGATTACGTTGGTATCGGAATCGAAATTCATATCCCAGACCTGTGAGGCGATCAGGCTGCGGGGCAGCACTTCTCCCCTGCGGCGTAGAAACAGTTCCAGCAAGGCGAACTCCTTCGCCGTGAGCTCGATCTTGCGTCCCGCCCGCATGGCTCGTCGCCGCAGCAGGTCCAGTTCCAGGTCGGCCGCCTTGAGGACGGCGGGTTCCAGACCGGCATGCCCGCGGCGCACCAGACTGCGCACCCGGGCCAGCAGTTCGGCAAAGGCGAAGGGTTTCACCAGATAATCGTCGGCGCCCAGTTCCAGCCCCTTGACCCGGTCCTCCACCTGATCACGCGCAGTCAAAAACAGCACCGGCATGTCGATTCCGGCCCGGCGTACGCCTTCAAGCACCTGCCAGCCGTTGATGCCAGGCAGCATCACGTCCAGGATCATCAGGTCGTAGTGCCCCGCCTTGGCGAGTTCCAGGCCGTCCCAGCCGTCACGGGCCAGGTCCGTGACGAAACCGGCCTCGGTGAGACCCTGCTTCAGATAATCGCCCGTCTTGGGCTCGTCTTCGACGATAAGGATTTTCATGTGCTGAACACCAGGATGGATGGAAGCATCCTGCCACAGCTCCCGCCGCTAAAGTTGCGCATTACAGATTTGTCATTCGCGCGTCAGATTCATGTTGGGTTCGTGCCCGCAGGATGTCCATATGCCTCGGTGCCCGTTCACCCGGCGCATGTTGCGCATTGGACTTCATTTCTTGCGAGGAAATTATGTATTCATCACCCTATGGCGGGCCATGGTCATTGCCGGTCAAATGGGCAATACCCGTCGGACTGGCGCTGAGTGCTTCGGTAGCGCTCGCCCAGGAAAACGCTGGCGCGGTCGCTCCGACACTCAAATACCACTCCGTATTCAGCCAATATCAGAGGTTCAGCGAACAGCCGGTCGCGCCCTGGCGGCAAACCAATGATACGGTTGAATCGATAGGTGGCTGGCAAGCGTATGCCCGGGAGGCGCAGCAACCAGACCCCGCCGACAAGCCCGCCGCCACACCGGGCAACATGGGTATGCCGAGTGATCATGGGAGCATGCCATGAGCACGGCGACGCAGCTTTCATCTTCGCGCGCACATCAGGCTGTCGGGAGCAGGACGCTCATGGCCGTCGCCACACTGGTCATTCTTTCAGGCTGCGCTAGTGTCAACTTCGATCAATCGGTTGCCAGCACCAATCGGGAAGCGGCGGACTTTACGCAAGGTCAGCTTGCACTGGCCCGAACCCAAGACCAGCGTACCGAAATGGATCGCGTCGCGGCAGAGATTTTAAGTCAACCCATTAATCAGAGCGATGCCGTTCGGCTGGCATTGGTTAACAGCCCGGCGTTGCAAGCCATGCTGGCACAGAACTGGGCAGATGCAGCCCAAGCTGCGCAAACCGGACGTATCGCCAACCCACTCTTCATATTTGAGCGTACCCGTTTCGCTGATGAGCTGGAGTTGGGGCGACTGTTGGCATTCGGCCTGCTTGACCTGCTGACCCTGCCGCAGCGCTACCAAGTAGCCGAACGGAAAATCGCGCAACAGCAGTTGCGCTTGACCCGCAGCGTCATCGACCAGGTCACGCAAGTACGCCAGGCTTGGGTCAAAGCCGTCGCGGCACAGCAAAATCTTGTTTATGCCAAGCAGGTTAATGATGCAGCGCAGGCAAGTAGCGAGCTGGCGCGTCGTCTTCAGGCAGCGGGTAATTTCAGCCGGTTGCAGCGCGCTCGCCAGCAGGCGTTTTACGCCGATGCGGCCACGCAATGGGCGGCGGCGCAACACGCAAGCACCTCGACACGCGAGGAACTGATTCGGCTCCTGGGATTAACCGAGTCCCAAGCGGAGGCGCTGGTGTTGCCCGACAGATTGCCTGATATGCCGGGCAGCCCGCGCTTGCCTGATGAAATAGGCAAATTGGCCAGCAAGGGGCGGCTGGACATCCGACTCGCGCAAGCAGAGTTTGATGCCCGGGCCAAAGCGCAGGGCCTGAACGTGCTGACCCGTTTCACTGACATTGAGCTGGGTGTGCGGCGTGACACCGTGTTTGATCACGCGGCAGGGACTTCAACGCCCAGACGTGGCTACGAGGTGAGCGTGCGTCTGCCGATCTTCGACTGGGGCGGCAATCAGCGCGATGCCATGAATGCGCAAACGCTCGCCGCAGCCAACCGACTGGAAGCCACGGTTCGTGCAGCAGGATCAAATCTGCGTGAAAGCTACTCTGCATACCGCACTGCCTTTGATGTGTCCAGGCACTACCGCGACGAGGTCGTGCCGCTGCGCAAGACGATTTCAGAAGAAAACGTACTGCGCTACAACGGCATGTTGATCGGTGTGTTTGAGTTACTGGCCGACAGCCGCGATCAGGTGAACAGCGTCATGGCCGCGATTGCGGCGGAGCAGCAGTTCTGGCTCGCCGATGCAGCCCTGCAAGCCTCGCTGATGGGCAAGCCCACGATGGCAGATGTGGGTGCCATCGCTACGAGTGGAGGTGGCGATGCTGGGCACTGACCCCAAAAACAAAAAGCAGCGCAGCGCGGCGATTCAGCGTCATGCCTTAGCACACATCACCAGGAATCAACTATGAACTCAAGAAGGCAGTTCTTCAAAACGGCAGGACTCGCGGGGGGCGCGATCGCGGCATCCGTAGTGAGCCGCGTTGCCATGGCGGCATTGCCTGAACCGGTCTTGCAGACCCAGCCGGACACGATGCCGCCGCTGGTGCCCAGCAATGGCCGTCCCTACAACCCGGTGGTCACGCTTAACGGCTGGACCCTGCCGTGGCGCATGAACCAGGGCGTCAAGGAATTCCACTTGGTGGCCGAACCCGTGGTGCGTGAGATGGCACCTGGCATGAAGGCGCATCTGTGGGGCTACAACGGCCAGAGTCCGGGGCCAACCATCGAGGTGGTCGAGGGTGACCGCGTGCGCATCTTCGTCACCAACCGCCTGCCGGAGCACACCAGCATCCACTGGCACGGCCAGCGCCTGCCCAATGGTATGGATGGCGTCAGCGGCCTGACGCAGCCATCCATCAAACCGGGGAAGACTTTTGTCTACGAATTCGTCGCGCGCCGCCCCGGCACTTTCATGTATCACCCGCACGCGGACGAGATGACGCAGATGGCGATGGGCATGATGGGCTTCTGGGTCACGCACCCGAAGACCAAGCACCCGTTGATCGATGACGTGCAGCGCGACTTCTGTTTCTTGCTCAACGCCTACGACATTGACCCCGGCAGCTACACGCCCAAGATCATGACCATGACGGATTTCAACCTCTGGTCATGGAACAGCCGCATTTTTCCGGGTATCGACAGCCTGAACGTGCGCTTGAACGACAAGGTGCGTATTCGCATCGGCAACCTGACGATGACCAACCATCCGATTCACCTGCACGGCCATGAGTTCCTGGTCACAGGAACGGATGGCGGGCCTACCCCCAAAGGGGCCCGCTGGCATGAGGTGACAACGGATGTTGCGGTCGGCCAGATGCGGCAGATCGAGTTTTTGGCAGATGAAGCCGGCGACTGGGCCTTTCACTGTCACAAGAGCCATCACACCATGAATGCGATGGGTCACGATGTGCCCACCATGATCGGCGTGGACCACCGGGGTGTCGCCAAAAAAATCACCAACCTGATCCCCGATTACATGGTGATGGGCGAGCGCGGCATGGCGGATATGGCTGAAATGGAAATGCCACTGCCTGACAACACCGTTCCCATGATGACCGGGCAAGGGCCTTTCGGCGGCGTCGAAATGGGCGGCATGTTCTCGGTTCTCAAGGTGCGCAAAGACCAGAAGCAGGGCGACTACAAAGACCCAGGCTGGTATCAGCACCCTCCCGGCGAAGTGGCATTTGAATGGTCAGGCGCAATGCCTGAGCCCGCGCGCTTACAAGCCGAAGGCGGCCAATCCATGCCCCGCAAGGTTATGCCCAAGCAAGAAGTCGAAGTGCAAGTACGTAAACCCACGGGCCATTCTGGTCATTAATCTCTTAACCCCCTGAAAGGAAGTCTCATGAGAATCAAATCCCTCATCGCCGCACTCTCAACGGCATTGCTTGCCCAGGCTGCCTTTGCCGCCGGCGACCATGCCGGTGGCCATCACGGCGACTCCAATGCCATCGGGCAAGCCGGCAATGCCGCCAAGGTGACGCGCACCATTGCTGTGGACATGACCGATGCCATGCGCTTCACACCTGCTGACATCGCTGTCGAGCAAGGTGAAACCATTAGGTTTGTGGTCAAGAATACCGGCAAACTTAAGCATGAAATGGTCTTGGGTACTGAGGAGGAATTGAAAGAGCACTACGAGGTGATGAAAAAACACCCCGAGATGGAACACGCCGATGAAAATCAAGTCACCGTCGCACCGGGCAAATCCGGTGAAATCATCTGGCAATTTACCCAGGCAGGGAAGGTGAGTTTTGCGTGCCTGCAACCGGGTCACTACGACGCTGGCATGAAGGGCGCTGTGGATGTGAGCGGAAAAGTCGTGGCAGGTGATGCTCACACCATGCACAAGCATTAACCATTTTTACCCCCAGTTCACACCAAGGATCAACCATGAAAACTGCACAATTTATTCCCGTCGTGTTGCTGGCTACTGCTGCGGCATTTTCAGTAACGACACATGCCCAGGAAAAACCAGCAACTGCGCAAGCAAGCACGCCGACCGCCGACATGACTGACGGCGAAATCCGCAAGATCAATAAAGACACCCAAAAAATCACCATCAAACATGGTGAAATCAAGAACCTTGATATGCCGGGCATGACCATGGTGTTTCAGGTCAAGGATTCCGCCATGCTTGAACAGGTGAAAGTGGGTGACAAGGTGAAATTCGTCGCCGAAAAATCTGGGGGTGCGCTTGTCGTGACCGATATTCAGCCCGTCAAATAAATAGGACTTGCAGCCTGGCACGGGGGGCAGACCGGCGGGGCAAGCCTCAACCCAGCCGATGTTTCAACGCTTCCAGATCGACCAGGCTGCAACTGATTTTTCGCGTTGTCAGGCAGTCGGTATCGCCAGGTTTGTGTTCGAACGAACACTGCCGCGCCTGAAGCATCTCCCAATCCTCTGGGCTGTAAGCATTGGGTGGCAGGTTAGGCGGGTAGTACACGCAGCCGAAGCAAAGATCTTCAGTCTCAGCACTGTTTTCAAACATGAACATCCCTTCTTATCGGTTGAAAAAGGCCCGATCACCTCTTTTTTCAAGCCACGACAGGGGCTTTTAGGGGTGGCAAGGCCCATGGCAATGATCTCATGAGCATTCCCCAAAGGCTAAGTTCTTGATGCGCCAACTACTTTATCGGGGCCGAAGATGACGCAAATGTAATCCATCTGTCAGGTTGATGTGGCAAACCTCATTCCATACTGATCCCAATCGTGAATAAAGGCCTCGTATGAAAAACGTTGTTGCCACTCTTCTCCTCGGCAGTCTTGCCCAAGCGTCTTGGGCTGCTCCGGCAACCCCGGTGATTGATGTCTACAAGAGCCCGACTTGCGGGTGCTGCAACAACTGGATCGACCACCTCAAGGCAAATGGATTTACCGTCAGAAGCCACGACACCGACAACGTGGTGCAGCACAAGTACCGCCTCGGTGTACCACCCGGTTACGGCTCCTGCCATACCGCAGAGATCGACGGGTATGTGATCGAAGGGCACGTCCCAGCCAGGGAAATCAAGCGCCTGCTCAAGGAAAAGCCCCGAGCCCGCGGGTTGGTGGTGCCGGCCATGCCGGTCGGTTCGCCTGGCATGGAAGCAGAGGGCCGCAAGGATCCCTACAAAGTTTTTCTCGTGAACCGGAATGGGTCTACCCGGACTTACGTCCAATATTGAAAGGCGTGCACATGAAGTCTATTTTGAATAATTTGGTCCTTGGCCTGAGTTTGGCCCTCGTACTGCCTGCCTGGGCCGATACGCACCACCCAAGCCACGCCGACGCTGCAAACCACGCCGCCATGCTCACCGAAGGCGTGGTGAAAAAGGTGGACAAGGCCCAGGGCAAGCTCACCCTCAAACATGGTCCCTTGGAAAACCTCGACATGCCGGGCATGACCATGGTTTTCCGTGTCCAGGACGTCAGTTGGCTCGACCAGATAAAACCCGGCGACAACATTCGTTTCCTCGCTGACAGGGTGAATGGCGTATTCACTGTGACCGCGCTCGAAGTCGTCAAACCGTAATGCTCATTTTTCCCACGCAAAGGAGTTAACCATGAAACGCCACGCACTGTTTGCCACCCTGATGCTGTCCGCCCTGGCTATGCAGCCTGTACTCGCGGTTGACGCGCACCACCCCGATCAGAAAGCCGGCGCGGCAGCGCCCACTGCAGATCAGACGATTCAAAAGATGCAGGCCAATACCAAGCGAATGCAGAGCCAGTTGGAACAGATGGCCAAGTCCAAGGACCCGATTCAGCGCCAGAAACTGATGCAGGAGCACATGCAGACCATGCAGGAAAACATGATGGCGGGGAAAAGCATGACGGGCGGCATGATGGACTGTCCGATGATGAAGGACGGAATGATGGGCGGCGGCATGGGCATGATGGGGGGCAAGGGCGGCATGGGCGC
>JAIOJU010000032.1 GCA_019911765.1 Thiobacillus sp. | reverse complement strand
GTTCACGACAGTCCGTTCCCATCCGGCGACATGGTCAGCCCCACCAATCTTGCCGAACCACGCCGACAGGAGGCACGGGAGAAGGCCACGCAACTGAGGGAGACCATCCCGACCGAGGAAGACATCGCACGGGCAAAACTTCGGGCGCTCGCACGCAATGTTCGGATGGTGAACGCCCCCAAACTCGTCGAGTTCGTGTCGCGTCAGCTTTCAGGCCGCCCTGTCGTCGCCAGCGAAGAACTCCAGATCAGCAGCGTCGCGGATGTGCGTGCCTATCAGACCTTGCTGGTGCTCGGTGCCGCCATGGATAGCGGATCGCCTGATTTGCAGCGGGAGGCCTTGGCCATGATGCGCGGCTTCCGGGTACGTCGCACCGGCGACAAGGAAGCAGAAAACAGGTGGATCACCGGCGTTCCGTTCCGGATCGAGAGAGCGAAAAAACCGGCAGCTACAAAAGGAGAGGCGACATGAGCCAGTATTGGGAAAACATCGCTGCGAAAACCGACCGGCAATATGTGGCCGAGGAGTTCGAGTCGACCGCCAGCCGTCTGCTCGCAGAACAGGTTCTGTACTACGCGGACCGGCACAGCCGCATGGCCTACGGCATGATCGAGCGGTTCGAGCGCGAATTCAAGCACGTCCTCTCCCAGGTCGGCGTCGGCCTGACCGTGAACCGGCAGCTACGCTATGCGTGCGCCATTCCGGATAACGGCAGGGCAGGCACGGCCAATACTGCACAAACGCTGCTCGCCCTTGTACTCCGGAAGATCTACGACGAACAGGCCCGGACCGGGCAGCTGAACGATGACGGCGAAGTGATTTGCGATGCGGTCGAGTTGGAGGAAAAGTATCGCCTCTCCACGGCGGGCAAGCGCGAGCTGCCTGGACGCGGCGAACTGGACGGTCTGGTGCGGACGCTCCGTCGCTGGGGCATCGTGCGCAAGGTGGAGGAACATGAGTTTCCCGACACGGTTGCCGGTGACATTCAGCCCTACGTGCTGGCCATACGTCCGGCCATCGTGGATTTGCTGGGCGAAACCGCGATCACCCGACTGGCCCAGTTCACACAGTCCTATGAACCCGCAGGGGACTCTATCGAGGACGGCGACGCTCAAGGACCGGAGCAGCCGGAGGAAGAAGAAGCATGAAATATCTGGAAAGCATTAACTTAGTGCAGTTCTTTCTGTATGAACGAGAGCACGTCCGCATTTCCGAGATCACCGGGCTCTTTGGGGCAAACGGCAGCGGAAAAAGCTCGTTCCTCGATGCCGTCCAGATCGCCATGTTCGGCGCAAACAGCCGGCTCATGGCGCTGAACGCCCAGGCTGACGAGAACAAGACGACACGGTCGATTCGGAGCTATTGCCTTGGCCAATACGGCGGTATGCCGGATGACCGGGTGCGGCCGAACTCGAACACCTATATCACCCTCGTCTGGCGCGACTCGGAAACCAACAAGCCCGTCTCCATGGGCGTGTGCATCTATGCCTCAAAGGACCGCGAGCAGCACGATGTGCTGGGCCGCTATCTGCTGCCGGACGTCGAGCTGACCCTGGGTGATCACCTTGAGACGGTCGACGGCAAGGAAAAGCCGCGGGAATGGGCCGCCTTCAAGCAGCAGTTGCTGCAGCGATCCAAAGTTTCCGGCGAGGAATGCGTGTTCCAGGACGCCGAACGCTACATTCGCGCCGGCCTGCTCGCATTGCGCGGATCGGACGTTGCTCCGTCATACGAGGCATTTATCCGCGCGTTCCGATTCGCGCTGCGGATGCGCTTCGACAAGACCGTGGACGAGATCGTGCGCAACGACGTGCTTGAATCCCGGCCGACGAACATCAAGAAGTTCAAGGATGTCACCGATTCCTTCCGGCGCCTGGCCGAGATGGTGGCCCATGTCGAGCAGAAGATCGTCGACGGCACCGCGGTCCACGACGCCTTCGACAATGCAGCCAAGGCCTCGAGAAGAGCCGTCACCTGGAAGGCGCTGGGCCTGGACGCGGCGCGGGAACATGCCAACCAGGGTCACGAGCAATGCCAGAGTGACCTGAACGACGCCCTTGCGACGTTTGAGGCTGCTGACAAGGCCTTCCGTGGCTTGAAGGAAGATCAGGAAGCAGCCGACAAAAAAGCGGCGCATTACCGGGGGCTACGCGAACAGCATGGCTCGCATGCCGATTACGCCGGTCTGGAAGGCCAGATCAGCGAGCATCGCGACAGGGCGGCGCGCAACACAAGGGACATCTTCGACCAGCTGTCCCAATTCCGTATGCTCCTGAAAAAAGCGGCGGACGCCGGCGTGCTGGAGGTGGATGCCGCGCGCACCCTGCTCAATGAATCGCAGAAGCTGGCAGCCTTGCTCGAACACTTCGATCAAGCCAACTGGGCTGAAATCGAAGCGCACCTTGGAACTGCGGTTCAGGCAGCGCAAAAAGCCATGCAGGCACTGACCGAAATCACCAGCACGCTGACGGGTCAACTGAAAACAGCCAACGTTGACCTCGATCTCGCCAAAGAATCACTCGAACGGGTCAGTCAAGGGAAGATGCCGCTCAGCGCGAACGTCGAAACCCTAATGCGGGAGCTGCGGGACGAAGGCATCAATCCGGTGGCGGTGTGCGATGTCGTCCGAATCACGAAGAAGGAATGGCAGCCGGCAATCGAGGCCTATCTGGCAAGCAACCTGCAGGCGCTGCTCGTGTCGGAACACGAAGAGCGGCGGGCATTCGAGGTCTATCGAGGCCTGCCGGAAAAGCGCGCCGTCTACGGCGCCAAGATCGTCATGGAAAGCCGGCAGCAGGTCGGCCGACATCCAGAAGACGGTTCCGTCGCCGAACTGATTGAAGGCACTGACCCGGCGGCCGTGGCCTACCTACGAGGGCTGTTTGGGGACATGGTGTGCGCCACGACTACCGCTCAGGCCATGGAGCGTGCCAAACGCACCCTGACGCAGGACGGAATGCTGGTCGGCAAAGGCACCATCGAACGCCTGAAGCCCGTCAGGGAGGGAGATCTTCGCATCGGGCGCGACGGCGGCGGCCAGCACCTTGAAGCAGCCAAAGCGCGGCTCGCCGCCTGCACAACGGCGGTGTCGAAGCTCACGGCCCAGAAGCAGAGGCTCGAATCGCTTGCCACGGTGTTGCGCAACATTCCGCAGGAAGATCAGGTCCAGATGTACCTGAAGCGCTTCTGGGACGAAGCGGAATCGGCCGAAGTCACCGCGTCCGCGCTCCAGGGCAAGCTGCAGGGTGCAGCCGACAAGGAGTACGTGGAACTCGGTGAGAAGGAGAAGGAGTGGTCAAAAAAGGCCAGACAACTGAGTGCTGACGTCACTGACGCAAACGGCAGGCGGGGCGTTGCCGAAAACGCATGTGGCGAGCGCCAGAAGAACGTTGACACAGCCTCTGCCAGGCTCACGGTTGCCAGCGAGGCCGCCGAGGAAGCCCGCAAGGATCCGGAGTACGACGCCGATTACGCGTCGTCCCACTGGGATGTCGTTTTGGAGAAGCACGACGAGAACTACGAAGGCATGGCGGCCTACTGCAAAACAAAAGAAACTGAAGCTCTCAAGAAGGTCGAGCACGAAGTCACCACGGGGAGCCGTCTGCTGGGTGAATTCTTATCCAAATATCGGGAGCAGGCTGGCGAGCAAGTCCTGGGAGATTGGCGTAAGGGGCAGGCCTGGATAGCCGACATCCTCAAGCGTCTGCGAGACACCGAACTGCTCCACTACAAGGAGCAGATGGAGAACGCCTACAAGGTTTCGCAGGAGACGTTCAGGAACGACGTTGCCCTGGCGCTGAACCAGAACATCGAGGCGCTGGACCTGACCATGAACCAATTGAATGGGGTGTTGAAGGAGTGCCCGGCCTTCACCAACGGCGAACGGTATCAGTTCAAGCGCACCATCCGCCCCCACTTCAAGCAACTGCTCGAGTTCGTCAAGAACATCGCATCGTTCGGGCCGCAGGAAGACCTGCTCGGCGGGGCCGGCGAGATCCCCGCCCAGTTCAAGGAGCTGCTGGAAGACAAAATTGCGCCGGGGGCCGGAAGCATCAAAAGCCCGCTGGACGACTACCGGGAGTTCTACGAATTCGACGTCGAGATTATTCGGGATGACCCGCTGACGGCCAAACCCAAGGTCGTTGGCCAACTGAGCAAGCGCCTCGGGCCGGGATCCGGCGGCGAGCACCGCGCGCCGCTGTACGTGATCGCCGGCGCCGCACTGGCATCGGCCTATCGCCTCGACCGCGGCAACCGCGATGGCATCAGGCTGATCCTGCTGGACGAAGCCTTTAACAAGATGGATCCGACAAACATCACCGCCACCATGCGCTATCTGCAGGATCTGGGACTGCAGGTGCTCATGGCCAGCCCTGGCGAGAACCTCGGCGTGCTCACTGCCTACCTGCACCGCTACTACGACATCGCGAAAGACCCTGTGCGCAATGTGATCCTCATTAACGGCCACGATGTCACGGAAGAAACGCGGGAAATGTTCATGTCGGACGACCTGGACACATACCCCGAACTCATCGAGCAGGAGGTCAATCGCATGCGTGGGGCGGGAACGACTGCCGCCCAGCCGGTGTAGTCGTCACATGGACACGAAGGCCCGCAACGCCCTTACGAAGCTGCTGGAAGCCGGAAATCGGGCGACAGCGGGTGTCCGCTCGACGCGGCCGGCGCTGACCCGGTCGCAACTGGCCGACTACCAGGCCACGCGCTCGCTGGCCGACAAGGAGGCATTCGAGGCGGCGATGAAGGCGGCTAGAGCCGAAGGCGCCGTGGCCCTCACTTGGGAAAAAGGCTTTGGCGAGGAAGGATTCATCCAGCGCGTCGAATTGCTCGACCTCGATGCGCTGGCGAAACTGCTTGGCGTGGAGACCGCCGCGATCCGCCTTGAAAAGGCGGCCGCGCAATTCGCCCCTCTGCTGCCGGATTTTCCGGTTCTGAACGACGTGTTGGCTCGCTGGGCCAGCCTGAAGAAGGTCCGCACCTTTGGCCCGGAGGATTCCCAGGACTGGATCGATGCTGCCCGCATCATCCGTTTCATGGCCGCCGCCCGTGAAAACAGAACGGTTGACGAGCCGATCCGCGAAGTCAGCGCGCGATTGTTCAAGGACAGCAAGCGCATCGAAAAGCTAGCAGCGCCTGTCGATATCCTGCTGACGGGTGATGTGGATGCCGAGATCCGCGAGTCTGCCGATGTATGGCAGGAAATCGGGGTATTCCGTGAAGAGCAGCCGGTCCGAATGGCCGGGAAAATCGTGGTGGCGCGTACACGAGTAACGGAGTGCTTGGATGCGCCATACAGCGCATTTTCCGCATCATCTGTAACCGGGCTGGCCGGCATCCCGAAAATGGTGATGACCATAGAAAACCAGACCACTTTCCATAGCGAGGCAAAACGCCGCCATGATGAGGAGGTCTTGCTCATTTATACCGCCGGGATGCCCACCCCAGCATGGCGAGCCATGTATGTTCGGCTGCTTGGCTGCTTGCCGCCAGGTGTGCCCGTCTATCACTGGGGCGATATTGACGAAGGAGGGTTCAGGATTGCCTCCATATTGGCTCAGGATGCCAGATCAGCTGGGCATACCCTTCAACCGTGGATGATGCATCCAGACGACGTTCCAGAGGACCGACGCGTTAAAGCCAGACCGCACACACTAGAACGAATCCGGCGTTTTGCGAGTGCCGCAGGCTGGGGAACGCTGGGTGAGGAAATTGCAAAAGCAGGCTTTACTGCCGAACAGGAAGGACTACCCATCGTTGGGTTAGAGCAGCCCCAGTAGCTGCTAATCCGGGCCACAAAAACGCGTATCACAAAACACAAAACACTTCAGCAATCAATCAAAAATACTTTGTTTGAATTAACTGCTGCATAGCCAAGGCCGAGTCCATAGCATCACGGGCATTTCACTACTCGTGCAAAGAGTGCCCGTGTCTTCCATAGAAGAACCCAACAATCAGGATCATCCTGTCACGCTCTTCGTACACATTGCGGCACGATTCGAACAAATCGAACTGTCCCACTGGACGGTCGTTGTGTTTGCATGGCTTGCCCGTTATGACGGGATCGATCGATGCTATTTTGAAGACGAAGAGGAATCCCCAGCCCATGAGGTGCTTCATTGCATCTCCGAACTGGAGCATGGGACTACAGACGACGAAGTAGCCCACGCGCTATCTCATCTTGAGTTCCTTACTTGGCGTGTCCGCCACCCCGAAACCGCGGAGCGCTGGGATCCGCTCTCACTTTCCCTCAGTGATTTCATCGGCGGGGACTTATCGCCCAATTGCTGGAAATGGGAAGGGACTTTCCCGTCTTCACCCGTAATTGCCTCATGGCTCATCGAACAGCTCCCACACCGCTGATGTCCGGTGATTGGCTGCTCATTGCCGCTGGAGCCTTGGGAGTAGGCGGCGTATGGGTCGTTTGGCGTATTGCCCGCCACACCGACCACGCGGTGTCCGACCATTCAACGCCATCCGGTAGCGATTCAAGGGCAGCCAACCATATTAAGGTTCTACCTGGCAAAGCCGTCCTGGATCAACTCAACCTTCAAGCCCTGGTCGACGGATGTCGTGACCGCATGGGCTTCGACTACACCCTGTTCCACCAAGACTGCATGCCCGTCATCGAGCGGGCTGCGGAATGGACTCAACTGCTACCAGCCTCGGAATCGCACCATCACGCGCAGCCCGGTGGCCTCATGACCCATATGATGGAGTCGGCAGCACACGCGCTACGCTTCCGGCAGGGCTATCTGCTTCCGGTCGGAGCAGCCCCCGAGGAAATCCCGGCTCGCAAGCACCGCTGGACTTACGCGGTGTTCCTTGCCGCGCTACTGCATGACATTGGAAGGCCTATGGCCGATATCAACGTCCAAGTTCTCCGATCGAGAAAACCTTGTGGCAAGTGGCAGCCTCTTGCTGGCTCGATGCTGGATCAGGGGTTGACGCATTACACGTTGAATTTCGAGATCACGCGGGATTACGACCTGCACAAGAAACTGCCTATCGTGCTGTTCCAGCGGCTTGTCCCTTCCCATGTTCTCGCTTGGCTTGCCGATGACGTACAGCTCATGGGCGATTTGACGAGCTACCTTTCGGGGGATGATCAAGACAAGGGGGTGCTGCGAGAAATCGTCACACGCGCCGACTCCGAGTCAGTCAAGAACAACCTGATGCAGGGACCGCGCACCCGCTTTGCTTCCGCCCGGTCGGTGCCACTAATCGAACGCCTGATGCAAGCCTTGCGCCTGATGCTGGAAGAAGGGCGACTGGGCCTGAATAGGGCGGGCTCCCATGGCTGGGTTTACGATGGAAAAATCTGGTTCGTGTCCAAGCGGCTGGCTGACGAGGTACGCCAGTTCCTGACTGAACGCGAAAGCGGGGAGGGCATACCTGGCAAGGATAAGAACGATCGCCTTTTCGATACATGGCAAGAGTACGGTGCCTTGATCGCCACCAGTGAGAACCGTGCTGTGTGGCAGGTCATGGTCAGTCTCGATGAAGGGTGGGAACAAAAGTTGACCGTGCTGTGCTTCTCGCTCGACAAACTGTTCCAGTCCCCGGTGCTTTACCCAGAAACCATGAGAGGCAAGATCATTGCCGGAAAACAGGATGCCTCATACATCCAACCGCTCGATTCGGAATCCGATCTAACTATTGGTTCCATGAGTGAATCTGGCGTTGAGCCAGCCACCAACCCATTAGAGGATCCGGCCAACCAACTGTCGCTTGTCATACCGCAGCCAGATCCTACCCCCTCGCCGAACTCCGAAGAACTGCCGAAGCGGGCCAGCACGGCTCTCCCTTCCATTCGCCCGCCGGCACAGCCCAGAGCGGCCGCTCTATCTGAACCTGGGGGCGCGGCTAAGGACGCAGGCTTTCTCGATGAAGATGACGCCGCGATCAAACATTCACCAAAACCCAAGCCCCCTACTGCAGCAGCATTGAAGCCGGTTGCACCTGCAGGGCAGACAGCGGCCAGGCCCAAGCCTGGCTCGAAAAAGAAGGAACCCTCTGGTGCAGCCATGCGGTTCATGCGATGGGTTCAGGAAGGCCTCTCGGAAGGCAGCATGCCGTACAACCGCGCGGACGCCATGATTCACTTCGTTGACGAAGGAATGATGCTGGTTTCCCCGGTGATCTTTCGCAAGTTCGCCGAACTGTTCGGGGAGGAGGGCGATGGCACGCCATCGGATCGAGCGGGAAGCAAGCTGGGGACCGGCATCCAGCGCCAGGTTACCAATGCTGGCTGGAATCTGGTTACCGGAGAGAAGAAGAGCAACATCCAGCGTTACATGGTGATCGGCGCCGATGGCGAGGGCAAGAAACTGATCTCTGGCGTGGTCATACTGGATCCTGTTCGATTCGTGAATCCACTTCCGCCGAATAATCCCTGCATTGTCAGGTTCGACAAACCCATCGAACACGTCTGACATGAGCTATCCCATCGAAAATCTGTTCAGGCCCGCGGTCGAATACGTGCCGGCCTTTGCCTCGTTATCCGGTGCCATTCTCCTGATGAGCGCTCACGAGTGGTTTTTCCTGCCAAAGGAGCTGATCGTGATAGCCGCTGCCGGCATGGTCCTGCATGCCGGCGTGCGACTGAGACAGGGTATTCGGGTATCCCGATTTCAGCGCAACCTTACTAGGTTGCCTAAGTACGTCATTCCTACCAGCGAAATTCCCATATCGAAAAGCCGCCTTTTCCTCGGTCTTGGGTTCAAGTGGGATCAGCGCCATACCCAGCGCCTGGCGCTGGCGCGCGATCCCAAGAACCGTCGTTACATTACCCAGTCCGGCCTGTATACCTGGGCGCGTCGTTTCGAGTTCCGCCACGAAGGACGCGGCGGTGCTTCGGGCTGGCTGGCGCGGCAGACCAGGAAGGAAGTCTGGTGGAATCCTGTTACGCCATTGCCGCCTGTCGGCGGCGATCCGATCATTCACGGCTTGGAGCCGAACGAAACGGAAATCAGCATGGATCTGGTCGAGCGGCCCGGTCACATGGTCGTGCTGGGCACCACACGGGTCGGCAAATCACGCCTCGCCGAGGTGCTCATCACACAGGACATTCGGCGAGGCGACGTGGTGATCGTATTCGATCCCAAGGGCGATGCCGGTCTGATGACCCGCTGCTACATCGAGGCGGCAATGGCCGGGCGCGAGTTCTTCATGTTTCACTTGGGCTACCCCGACCAGTCCGCACGTTACAACCCGATCGGAAATTTTGCCAGAACCACCGAGGTCAGCACACGTATCGCTGGTCAGCTCCCGGGCGAAGGACAGTCTGCCGCATTCAAGGAATTTGTCTGGCGCTTCGTGAACGTGATCGCACGCGCGCGCACCACCCTCGGTTACCGTCCGGATTACCGCATGATTTATGAGGATGCGGTCAATATCGATGCCTTGGCGCTGGAATACTTACGCTTCTGGCTTGACCGGGAACAGCCCGGCTGGAACGAGGCGGTTGATGCCATCGAGATGGATAAAACCCAGATTCAGCAAGCAATGAAATCGGGGCGGACAATGGATGCCATGAAAATCCTGCTGTTCGTCCGCGAAAATAATCTGCATGACCCGATCGCGGACGGCCTGGCATCCATCCTGTCGAACGACCGCAGCTATTTCGAGAAACTGGTGTCCAGTCTTTATCCCTTGCTGGAAAAACTTACCACCGGCAAAACCGCGCAGATACTGTCTCCTCAGTACGACGACCCGACTGATCCAAGGCCGATCTTCGACTGGATGAGCGTCATCGAACGCGGCGCGGTGGTTTACGTCGGGCTCGATTCGCTCTCTGATTACGAAGTGGCTGGCGCAGTGGGCAACGCCATGTTCGCCGACCTGACCTCGATCGCCGGCCAGACCTACAAGTTCGAGCAGGGCTACGGGCTGTCCACGGCCATCCCTAAGCGCAAACTGTCCATCCATGCAGACGAGTTCAACGAGCTGATCGGCGACGAATTCATCCCGCTGCTGAACAAGGCCGGCGGTGCGGGATTCCAAGTAGCGGTCTATACCCAGACCTGGGCCGACGTGGAGGCCCGCATTGGCAACAAGGCGAAGGCATCCCAGATTGGCGGCAACCTCAATACCCTGATCATGCTAAGGGTCAAGAACAAGGAAACCGCCGAAATTCTCACCGACCAGCTCCCGGATGTGCAGCTGGTCACCTCGATTCAGGCCAGTGCTGCCACAGACAGTTCAGATGATCGTGAGGTGTTGTCTTTCACCACAAGGAACGAAGATCGGATCAGCACCCAGGAAGCCCCCATGTTGTCGCCTGCTGATCTGGTGCAGTTGCCCAAGGGGCAGGCTTTTGCGCTTATCGAAGGCGGCCAGCTCTACAAAATCAGACTCCCTCTGTTCGACCCCGACGAAGCGCACCCCATTCCTGCATCGTTGGAAGACATTGCCGCGAGCATGCGTCAGAAATACGACACGCACGGCACCGAGACGGAAAATCTGGTCGTTGAAGGGAAGGGCAGTGGCTTCTAGGAATTCCGGTCTCTATGACAGCAATGTGGCAGTCGCCTTTCTGTGGCCATTGAAATGGCTTTTTGGGACGCTCTTGCTATATGTCATGCTTGGCCTGATCGCCCTCACCGCGGCTTTCCTGTTTGCCAAATATCAATGGCTGGATCCTGTGCAGGCAGCCGACGCTTTGTTCCAGTCGGAAACCGCACGCGTCAAAGTGCTTGTACGGCCAGGAAGCCACACTGCAGGCCTTTCCACGCTTACCGAGCAGACCCAACAGTGGACTTACTGGCTTTTTTTCAAGGCGACATCACTCCATGAAGCCACCTATGCCTATTTCTCCGGGTATCCGGTCAACGAGGTTGACCGGATGTACCTCAGCCAGTTCGTTGCGCGCAATGCACGGGAAATCTACTTGGCTATGAACGTGATTCAGGTCTACGGGATCAGGATTGGCTTCGTACTGGCTGCGACCCCTTTGTTTTTCCTGTTGTATGTCTTGGCTGGCGTAGACGGCCTGACCGAGCGTTATATCCGCCGCGCGTGCGCAGGACGCGAGTCGGCGGATCTGCACAAAATTGGGCGCCTCGCGAAGCTGATGTTCTTCGCATCCGGGGTCACGCTATATCTCTGCCTGCCGGTTGCAATGAGCCCGTTCTGGGTCATTGCACCGTTAGCGCTAGTTTTTGCGGTGTCCACACGGGTTCAGTGGCAGTTTTACAAAAAATATTTTTGAGAGGATCAGGCGTGAATGTTGACAAGTCTAAATAATTTGTGTCTGATGATGGCCTAGTAGGGTCAGGGATGTGGCCAGACGAGTCTACTTGAGCAATGCGAACGCCCCTTTGGGGCTTTATCAAGACCCGATAATATGCACATAATGTATATTATGTTAAATAGTAAAAACAGGTAGCCCAAACGCCCTGAGCTTTGGTGATCCTAACAAGGCTGCCAAATAAGCCGCCACCCTGCCTGGCCATGCAACCTAGCCCTCCTTGACAGGCACGCTGCTGGATCTATAAATCGGCATGGCCAGCGACCTGGTCAGGCTGCAGATTTAAAAATCCAAAGGAGACAGCGCCATGGCGAATGTGAATACCGATCAATACTTAAAAAACAACACGCTATATGCCAATGGTGAGGCGGTACATAAACCGGCTTATCCAGGCAAACAACCTATCCAGCCATCCCGACATGTTGCTGTTGTGGCCTGCATGGACGCTCGGCTGGATGTCGAGGATCTACTCGGCCTTCAAACCGGCGAAGCGCACATCATTCGTAATGCCGGCGGTGTCGTTACTGAAGATGCGATTCGTTGCCTGATCATTTCCCATCACCTGTTGAACACCAACGAGATCATTCTGGTTCACCACACACGTTGCGGCATGCTCGCTTTTACCGATGACTTGCTTAAAGCCGGGCTTGAAGGCGACCCGGCGGCGGAGAAACTGCTCGGCCAGGCCACAGGCCGTGCGTTTACGAAAATGGGTAAATCATCGTCATCGCCTGTGGCTTTTCATGCCTTTCGCGGGCAACTCCAGCCGCTGGATGCACCGCGTGACGCACAAAGCACGGAGCGGCTGGAATGGGATGTGCGCCGGGGCATGTCAACCATCATGAACCACCCTTGGATCCCAACGAGTGGACCCGATGTGGTCACGGTTCGTGGGTTTATCTATGACGTGGATACCGGAAAACTTGAAGAAGTAACGTATCCCGGGCCGATGGGATCGATCGGCTGAACTGAATACGGCTGAGCTGAATGCGGCAAGGCTGAACAGCTAAGCCCCGTAACGCCAGCCGCCCGCCTGCGCCGCCATCACAATCCGCGCACACGCTTCGGCATCGGAATCGGCCTGGTGGTGCCGCAGATCAATGCCCAGGTGCCGGCATACATCCGGCAGCTTGGTTGGGCGAATATCCCATTGCGCCCGCGCCAGCCGCACGGTGCACACAAAAGGCAATATGGGTGCCGCCAGCCCATAGGTCTCGCAGCAGGCACCCAGCACGCCTTTGTCAAAAGGCGCGTTATGCGCCGCCAGAAATTCCACCCCCGCAAGCTCGCGCGATAGATCCGTCCACACCGCATCAAACTGCTGAGCCTCCCGCACGTCATGCCATGACAAGCCGTGAATATGGGTAAACAGGAATTCGCTCGACGGCGGGCGAATCAACGCATACAAGCGGTCGACGATGCGGCCCTGCTCCACAATGACCACGCCCACCGCGCAGGCACTATCCCGTGCGTTGTTGGCCGTTTCAAAATCAATCGCAGCAAAACGAGTCATGGAGGGGAAATCCCGGTTGTTGATAAATAGCTGTCAGGAATGGCGCTTGATGCGCGACCAATCCCTGTCAAACGGGTGGGGCAACCCATCTGCCCTACTCCCCGATCATCATGAACAGCAACCCAAACGAGCACAGCCCATGTTTACAACCCGAATATTACAAGCCCACCTCATGTCGCTTAGCCTGGGCACCTTGGTGAGTGCCTGCGCAAAAGAAAACCCAACCGCGCCAGCCAAGCCGGCCATGGGCAAGGCCTGGATCAAGCCGTGGTGCTTGAGGTTCTTGTCCACGTAGAGCGTGTTCAGGAACTTGGAATCGAAGCCGGTGAGCAGCATGTCCACGACGATGGTGATGTCGATCTTCTGTGCCGGTGGGTAGTCGGCATTGGGCCACTGCTGGTCTTTGATGCGCTTCTGCACTCCTGGTAGTAGAGATCGAACTCGCTGAGGCGGTGGTTAGTGCCGTAGCGGGTGTTGTAATCGGCGAGGATGTTCACCCGTACACCTCGTCATGGCTGCCGATGTCGAGCAGCAGGATTTCGTGCTCCGTGATTTGCAGGGTCAGGGTGATGCGATAGCTGTAGGTGAGGCTGACGGCCTGCATGCCCTGGAGTTTTCCGGTCAGGGGATGCAGGCGCAGGCTGGGTTCGAAGGGGTCGGCACGCAGTTGCGCCATGGTTTCGATGAAGCGGGGCCGCAGATCGGGATGCTTGGTCAGGAACTTGCGGACACGGCGGTCGAAGAAGGCCGTGGTGGACAAGGTCCAGCTCATGCCGCCGGTTCGCTGTCCAGGTGCTGCATCAGGGCTTCGATGCTGTTGTGCCGGGTGACACGACCGGCTTTGGCGTCTTCCAGCGAGGCCTTGATGCGGGCCAGGGCGGCTTCTTCCTGGGACTCGATCAGTTCGCTGTAGCGTTCTTCGGTCAGCACGACATATTGGGGGCGGTTGTTCTTGATGATGTGCACCGGACCTTGGGCCAGCGCTTCATCCACGGCGGCGATGCCGCGACGCTTGATTTCCTGTGCTGGGACGATGTTCATGTTTAACTCCGATACTTAAAACAGTACTTATTAAAGCACTATGCACGGTATCCGTAAAGCCAGGAATTACCCTGAGGGGCTCGCCACAAAACTTGTAAGTAGTACTGACAGGTTGGCCAACTCATGTAGCGCTATGCCGCCAGGCTTTCGTTCAGTTGTTCGATGAGGGGGTTCATTCCTCGCTGAAGAGCTGATACACCTTGCCCAAGCCGCCCTCCTGGGCGAAGGGCGCGTAGGTGTGAAGCAGGTTGCTGGTCCGCTTCTGCTGCAGGACCGCGCTTATAAGGCATTGCCGCTGCGGATCACGCCAACGGCAATGCCTTCAATCACCAGTTCCTGGCGCGTGAGGTCGATCTCGATGGGCGAGAAATCGGAATTTTCCGGCAAGAGCCGCACGGTATGGCCGCGTATTGCAAAACGCTTGACGGTAACCTCGTCGCCGATCCGTGCCACCACCACCTGACCGGCTCTGGCTTCGGCGCTGCGGTGCACCGCGAGCAAGTCGCCGTCCAGGATGCCGGCATCCTTCATGCTCATGCCGTGCACCTTGAGGAAGTAATCCGCGCGTGGCGAGAACAGCGCGGCATCGATCTGGACGTGCCGCTCGATATTTTCCTGCGCCAGGATCGGGTTGCCCGCAGCCACTCGGCCCACCACAGGCAGACCGCCGCCGCCCTTGAGTCGAATCCCGCGTGAGGCCCCCGGTATCAGCTCCAGCGCGCCTTTTTTTGCCAGCCCCTTGAGATGCTGCTCGGCGGCATTGGGCGAGCTAAAGCCAAAGCGCTGCGCAATCTCTGCACGCGTCGGCGGCAGGCCGGTGGTCTCGATCCATTCACGAATCAGGCTCAGGATTTCTTCCTGGCGACGAGTCAGGTCTCGCATGGGGCTTTCTCCAAATTACTGTATACATATACAGATGTATGCGTGTACAGTATAAATACCAAAACGGAAAAACGCCATGTGCGATGCCATATCGCCCGTGCAGGCAAACAGGAGTCCCCCATGATGAAACTCGGAATGATCAGCCCCCTCGCCTTCAGCAACATGAAGCGTCGCGGGATTTCCATCGACGCCCTCAACCACCTGATTGCCCACGGGCAAGTCGAAATGCAGTTCGATGGTGCACAGGTGGTGTACCTGGACAGCGTCGTCCCGAGCCCGACCTGGGCTGGCCGCCCGCAACCCAGGCTTTACGCAGTGATGGATGCGGCAGGCGAAGTGCTGACGGTGGAAAAGCGGGTGCGCCTGAGAGGGTAAGTAACTTATTCGCACTGAAGTGCTGGCCTCACGGAAGGTGTTCATGGACTCCAACGGCCGTACAGACAACAAAAAAGCGCCCCGAAAGGCGCTTGTTTGCTGGTGTTCTGGCGGAGAGGGTGGGATTCGAACCCACGGTAGGCTTGCACCTACGCCTGATTTCGAGTCAGGTACATTCGACCACTCTGCCACCTCTCCGGGACGCGCATTGTAACCGAGACGCGCGGTTTGCTGGACGAAAATTTCACTCTCGTTCAGACTGTGGCCATGCTCCGCATCAAAACAATGGGATTTATCGGAAAGCTGACTGTGCTGGTGCTGGGCATGGCGCTGGTTGCCTGTAGCCGCCCTGCTCCGCCACCGGAAAAGACGGGTGAATTGCGGGTGGGGACCCGCAATTCACCCGCTACTTTCTTTATCGCCAGCAATGGCGATACCGCCGGTTTCGAGCACGATTTGCTGGTTGCGTTCAGTCAATCCCAGAAATGGACGATTGAGTGGACAGAGAAGTCCCAGCCAGACATGTTGCTGAAGCTGCTCGACACCCAGAAAATTCACCTGGCCGCCGCCGCCTTGCCCCAGGCTGTAGTCAAGGACAACCACCTGATCTCGGGGCCGGTGCTGTTCGAAACACCGGTACACATCGTGGTCCGGGCCGCAGAAAAAGCCCCGCGTAATATTGGAGCATTGTCAGGCAAGAAGCTGGCGCTGATAAAAGGGTCTGGCCACACGCCGATGCTGCTGCGCTTGAAACGCAAGAATCCCGGCCTGTCGTGGGAGGCGCTGGAGAATGTCTGGCCCGAGGAACTGCTGGCGCAACTGCAGGCGGGCAAGTATGACGCGGTGGTCATCAATGGCATGGACTTCGATTCGATGCGCAACTTTTATCCCGGTCTGGCGGTTGCATTTGATATCGGTGACACGCAAAAAATCGTGTGGGCATTGCCCCGCTTCAGTTCGTATGCGGTGCGCAATGCGCTGGCGCGCTTCATCGAAAAATCACGCACGGATGGCACGCTCAAGCGTATTTACGAACGCTATGTCGGGCACGTCAAACGCCTGGACAACACCGATATCCTCGGTATT
>JAIOJU010000031.1 GCA_019911765.1 Thiobacillus sp. | reverse complement strand
GCATAGGGTTGAAAAGCGGCTCTTGAAATTCTGTCAGCAGCCCGAAAGTATAATTGCCTTGTCCCCCATCCTGATTGCCGCCATGAATCCCTTGCTCGATTTTTCCGGTCTGCCTCGTTTTGCCGAATTCAAGCCCGAGTTCGTCACCCCTGCCATCGACCAGCTGCTGGCCGACTGCCGCGCGGCCGTGGCACGGGCAGAGGCCGCCGACACGCCCGCCGAGTGGGACGCCTTCGTGACACCGCTGGAAGACGCGAACGAGAAACTGGGCCGCGCCTGGGGTCAGGTATCGCACCTGCATTCGGTAATGGATTCTCCCGAACTGCGCGAGGTCTACAACGCCTGCCTGCCCAAGATCACCATTTTCTATGCCGAGCTGGGGCAAAACGAAGCCCTGTTCGCCAAGTTCAAGGCGCTCAAGGCGCGCCCCGATTTTGCCGCGCTGTCCGGCCCGCGCAAGAAAATCGTTGAAAACGAACTGCGCGATTTCCGTCTCGGCGGCGCCGAACTGCAGGCCGACAAAAAAGCCCGTTTCATGCAGGTGCAGGAAGAACTGGCGCAGCTGTCGGCCAAGTTCGAGGAAAACCTGCTCGACGCGACCAATGACTACGCCCTGTTTATCGACGATGCCGCACAGCTCGCAGGTGTGCCGGACGACGCGCTGGAAGCGATGCAGGCTGCGGCCGAAGCCGATGGAAAGACCGGCTGGAAAATCACCCTGCACATGCCGTCCTATCTGCCGGTCATGCAATACGCCGACAATCGCGACCTGCGCGAGCAGCTGTATCGCGCCTACGTCACCCGCGCCTCCGAGCTCGGCAAGCCCGAATTCGACAACACCGCGCTGATCGCCAGCATTCTCAAGCTGCGGCGCGAAGCGGCCGTGCTGCTGGGATTCAACAGCTATGCCGAAGTGTCGCTGGCCGCCAAGATGGCCGACACCCCGGCCGACGTGCTGAAGTTCCTCGACGAGCTCGGCGTGCGCGCCCGCCCCTATGCCGAAAAGGACGTCGAGGAACTGAAGGCGTTTGCGCGCGATGAACTCGATCTCGCCGACCTGCAATCCTGTGACACCACTTACGCCTCGGAAAGACTGCGCGTGGCACGCTACAGCTTTTCCGACCAGGAAGTGAAGGCCTACTTCCCCGAGCCGCGTGTGCTGGCCGGCCTGTTCAAGCTGGTCGAAACGCTCTACGGCCTGCACATCCGCGAGGACAAGGCGCCGGTGTGGCATTCGGACGTGAAGTTCTACACTCTGACCGACCACAGCGGCCAGCGCATCGGCCAGTTTTATCTCGACCTCTACGCACGTGCCTCCAAGCGTGGCGGTGCCTGGATGGACGATGTCATCACCCGCCGCAGGATAAATGGCGGCATCCAGACGCCAGTGGCCTACCTCAACTGCAACTTCTCCGGCCCGGTGGGCGGCAAGCCTGCGCTGTTCACCCACGACGAAGTCATCACCCTGTTCCACGAAACCGGCCACGGCCTGCACCACCTGCTGACCCGGATCGAGGAAATCGGCGTGTCCGGCATCAACGGTGTGGAGTGGGATGCGGTCGAACTGCCGAGCCAGTTCATGGAGAACTTCTGCTGGGAATGGGACGTACTCAAGCACATGACCGCCCACGTCGACACTGGCGAGGCCCTGCCGCGCACACTGTTCGACAAGATGCTGGCAGCGAAGAACTTCCAGTCCGGCCTGCAGACGCTGCGCCAGATCGAGTTTGCCAGCTTCGACATGCACCTGCACGACGATTTCGATCCCAATGGTGGCCGCACCGCGCTCGACCTGATCAACGACATCCGCCAGCAGGTCGCGGTGCTGATCCCGCCCGCCTATAACCGCTTCCCCAACAACTTCTCGCACATCTTCGCCGGTGGTTATGCAGCCGGCTACTACAGCTACAAGTGGGCGGAAGTGCTGTCGGCCGACGCTTATGCGCTGTTCGAGGACGAGGCCGAAGGCTATGGCGGCGTGCTCAACCCCGAAGTCGGGCATCGTTTCTGGAGCGAAATCCTGGCCCAGGGCGGGGCCCGCCCCGCACTGGAATCGTTCAAGGCCTTTCGCGGCCGCGAGCCGACCATCGATGCCCTGCTGCGGCATAACGGCATGACCTAAAGCTTGGCCCTGATTGAACCGATATATGCGATGAATATGTCTTTTGAGGATGCAACAGCATGAAGTCAGGACTCATCTTGATGGCGGTTTGGTTGGCGGCAGCAAGCACCTCGCTCGGTGCCGCCCAGTTGTATCAATGGAAAGATGCCCAGGGCCGCATGGTCTACAGCGATCAGCCGGCCCCACCCAACATCAAGCATGTCGAGCAGAAATCCTTCAAGGGCAACCTCATCGAAACCGGCGAGTCCTACGCCACCCGCAGCGCACGGGAAAAATACCCGGTCACCCTCTATGCCAATGCCTGCGGCGCACCCTGCGACCAGGCGCGGCAACTGCTCAGCGAACGCGGCGTTCCGTTTAGCGGCAAAGATCCGCAAGCAAGTCCGGAGGCTCAGGCCGAACTGAAGAAACTTACCGGCCAGACGCGTGTGCCCGTGCTCTTTGTCGGCAGTGAAAGAATCGACGGATTCGAATCCGGTCAATGGCATGCCGCGCTCGACCGGGCGGGTTATCCCAAATCGGCCAAACCCGTCGCCACGACGGCAGAAGCCCCCGCTGCACCGCCTGCAGTCAAATAAGCAACCACCGCCGACGGGGCAGTCCTAAAGGACTCCGATCCACTACGGGCTAAAGCCCGTGTGGAGTCGTATGCCCCACAAGGGGACTCCGACTTTCTATGGGCTAAAGCCCATGAAAGATCGTATGCGCTACACTCGGCGGCATGAAACTCGCCGCCTGGAATGTCAACTCTCTCAAGGTCCGATTGCCGCAACTACTGGACTTTCTCGCCACCCGCCAACCCGACGTGGTGTGCCTGCAGGAAACCAAACTCACTGACGACAATTTCCCCGTCGCCGAAATCGAAGCGGCCGGGTATCGTGTGGTGTTTGCCGGGCAAAAAACCTACAACGGCGTCGCCATCGTCAGCCGTAGCGAGCCGACCGATATTCAATTCGGCATTCCCGGTTTTGAAGACGAACAGAAACGGATGATTGCCGCCACCATCGACGGCGTGCGCGTGGCCTGCGTCTACTGCCCCAACGGCCAGGCGCTCGATTCCGACAAGTATCCCTACAAGCTCGCCTGGTTCGACGCCCTTACCGCATGGCTCAAGGACGAACTCACCCAGCATGCCAAACTGGCCGTGCTCGGTGACTACAACATCGCACCGGATGACCGGGATGTTCACGACCCCAAGGTATGGAAAGACTGCGTGCTGGTATCGGAGCCCGAACGCGCACGGTTTCAGGGCTTGCTCGCGCTAGGCCTGAAAGACAGCTTCCGCCTGTTCGAACAGCCCGAAAAAACCTTCAGCTGGTGGGATTACCGCATGATGGGCTTCCGCCGCAACCACGGCCTGCGTATCGACCACATCCTGCTGTCCGAGCCATTAGCCGCCGCCTGCACCTCCAGTACCATTGATCGGGACATGCGCAAACTGGAGCGGCCCTCGGATCACGCACCGGTAATCGCGGAGATACGTGGCTGAATACCCTGGTTCATCACGCAGCTTCCAGCCTGAATACGCAACCAATAATAATTTCAGCGCATCGTGCGCCGCCCTGTTTCCCCATGGATGCGGGGCTTGTCCCGGCAGATACGTATTATCAGGACTCCAGCACGCCAAATCCCGGAGCCCATTGCCGCCTCAGAATCTCCCCGTTAAGGTGTGTTGCCGGCGGGAAATGTCATTCTGTCGTCAGGCTGGCGCCACACCACAGCTCGCCCCCATTAAAAGGTGATCCCGATGCTTGAATACGCGCAATACCTCAAAATATTCATCGGCCTGCTAGCCATCGTCAACCCGTTCGGGGCGATACCGTTATTTATCAGCATGACGGCCGATGAGGACGCCAGACAACGGCGCAGGACAATTGACCTGGTGGCGATTGGAGTGACGATCATCCTGCTGGTGGCACTGTTTTTTGGTGAGCATCTGCTGACGTTCTTTGGCATCACCATCGATTCGTTCCGGGTTGGCGGCGGCATCCTGGTGTTGCTGATGGCCATCGCCATGCTGCATGCGAAAACAAGCCTGATCAAGCAGACCGATACGGAAGCACACGAATCGATCGAGAAGGAATCAGTTGCCATCGTACCCCTTGCCATGCCGCTGCTGGCCGGCCCAGGCGCGATCAGCACCGTGATTCTGGCGGCCCACAAGGCAAACAGCATCGTTCACTACCTGATCATTGCGCTGAGCATCGTGCTGTTGAGCGTGGTGGTGTGGGGGGTGTTGCGTTTGTCGCCATGGATCGAAAGCCGCATTGGCTCCACGGGAATCAATATTTTTACCCGCATCATGGGCTTGATCCTGACCGCGATCGCAGTCGAATTTATTGCCAGCGGAATCAAGGGCCTGTTTCCCGTATTGGCAGGAACACCCGCTTAGGGAAACGCTGAACAAGTCCTTCGACGAGCTCAGGACGAACGGCAAGTAGTTGATTTCGTTCGTGGTGAGCTTGTCGAACCACACAGCAAATCAACTTGTTCAGAGCTTCCTTAGCCAGCCTGGGCGGTTCACGCTGGACGCCCCCAACAGCCCCGTTTCAGCTGTAAATTTCTTCCACGGCAAAGATCCGCTGATGCTCACGCATGGCATAACGATCGGTCATCCCCGCGATGTAGTCTGCCACGGCCCGTGCACCTTCCAGCGATTCGCGCGCCTGATGCTCCGGTGGCAGCAAGCGCGCATCGCCCGCAAATGCAGTGTACAGATCGCTGATGATGCGCCCTGCCTTGGCACTCATGCGCGCCACCTTGTAGTGGCGATACAGATGACGATGCAGAAAGCGCTTCAGTTCACGATGCTCATCCAGCAATTCAGGACTGAATGCGGCCAGCGGTGAAGCAACGCGAACCTCTGCCAGGCTCTGCACGCCGCTGCTTTCAACATTGGCCCGCGTGGTATTCACCAGATCGAGGACCAGCGTATTGATGATGCGGCGCACGGTTTCGGTGATCACGCGACGGCCATTCAATGTGGGATATTTGGCGCGTACTTCAGCGAGGTGACGGGCAAACAACTGTACTTCAGCCAGTTGTTCCATATCAATCAAGCCAGAACGCAGGCCATCATCCACATCGTGATTGTTGTAGGCAATCTCGTCGGCCAGGTTGGTGATTTGTGCTTCCAGCGAGGGCTGCTGTTTCTGCAGGAAGCGCTCGCCTACTGCGCCCAGCTTTTCGGCATTGAGTTGCGAACAATGCTTGAGTATGCCCTCGCGCGCTTCGAAGGTCAGGTTCAGGCCATCGAAATCAGCGTAGCGCTCCTCCAGCACATCCACCACGCGCAGGGACTGCAGATTGTGCTCAAAGCCGCCGTGTTCTTTCATGCAGGCATTCAACGCATCCTGGCCAGCGTGTCCGAACGGCGTGTGGCCGAGATCGTGCGCCAGCGCCACGGCTTCGACCAGGTCTTCGTTCAGGCGCAGCATGCGGGCGATGGTGCGGCCGATCTGCGCCACTTCCAGGCTGTGGGTGAGGCGGGTACGAAACAGGTCGCCCTCATGGTTCACGAACACCTGGGTCTTGTATTCCAGCCGGCGGAAAGCAGTGGAATGAATGATGCGGTCACGGTCACGCTGGAACTCGGAACGTGGCGCGGCCGCCGGCTCCGGGTGCACGCGCCCGCGGCTTTGGCCGGAATGCGCTGCATAGTTGGCCAGGGTTTCCATCATCGCTTCCTCAGCACGGCGCGGACAACACGCCGGTCAATACATCGGTCGGCACATCGGCGGTGATCACCGCTTCGCCCAGTTTCTTAAGCAGCACGAAGCGCATTTTCCCGCCCTCGACTTTCTTGTCATGGCCCATGTAGTCGAGCCAGGTATCCACGCCCAGATCGGGCGCGACGTCTGGCAAGCCGGCCGCCCGGATCAGCTTGCGGGTACGCGCCACGTCCGCCTCGGTAAGCCAGCCCATGCGCTGCGAGGTTGCCACCGCCATCACTATGCCCGCGCCGACCGCTTCGCCATGCAGCCAGTTGCCGTAGCCCATGCCGGTTTCGATCGCATGACCAAAGGTGTGACCCAGATTGAGAATCGCGCGGATGCCGCCTTCGCGTTCATCCTGCGCGACCACCTGCGCCTTGATTTCGCATGAGCGGTAGATCGCGTGGGCGATCGCCGCGGGATCGAGCGCGCGCAGCTTGTCCATGTTGGCTTCCAGCCAGGCAAGGAATTCGGCATCCCAGATCAGGCCGTATTTGATCACCTCGGCCAGACCCGCCGACAGTTCGCGCGGCGGCAGGGTCTTCAGCGTATCGGTATCGGCCAGCACCACCTTGGGCTGATAAAACGCGCCGATCATGTTCTTGCCGAGCGGATGATTGATCCCGGTCTTGCCGCCCACCGAGGAATCAACCTGCGACAGCAGCGTGGTAGGGATCTGGATGAAGGGCACGCCGCGCTGATAGCTTGCCGCCGCAAATCCGGTCATGTCGCCGATCACGCCACCGCCCAATGCGACCAGCGTGGTCTTGCGTTCGGCACGCTGGGTCAACAGCGCATCAAAAATCAGGTTCAGCGTTTCCCAGTTTTTATAGGCCTCGCCATCCGGCAGCACCACCGGGAAGACATCCACGCCGGCAGACTGCAAGGTTGCCGTCAGGCGATCAAGGTACAACGGCGCCACGGTGGTGTTGGTTACGATCACCGCACGCTTTTGCGCCAGATGCGGTACCAGCAAATCGGCGCGACTCAGCAGGTCTGCGCCAATATGAATCGGGTAGGAACGGTCGCCGAGGTCGACGCTGAGGGTTTGCATACAGACGGAACAGACAGATAAGGGAAGATAGCGCATTGTAGCAATGGTCGCAGGCCGGTGTTCCACTCAATACCCGCTGCAACGCACAGCAAGCCGACTCCGCTTACAATCCGGTGACCATGCCCAACAATGTCCTGCTGGTTACACCGGCTTCGCCATTAGCCCCCCAGTCCGGCGCACAGCAGCGCACCGCTTTGCTGCATGCCGCGCTACAAGCCCAGGGGGAAGTGGATGTATTGCTGCTTGAGCCCACCCCGGGCGCCAGTCGTTTGATTTCGCCTGAGCCAGGGATCCATGCGCACGCTCTCTGGCATCAGCGTCCTTTCGGCATCAGCAAATTTCAACCGGATCCCGTACTCAATCATGTCCTGAAAGCAAACGGCATTGATCTGGAAAAATATCAGATCATCGTCAGCCGTTACCTCAACCCCATCAGCAAACTACTTATCCCACCCGGCGTGCGCACCGTGGTCGACCTGGACGACTGGGACTACCATTACGCGTCCGACACGCTGGCGTCACGTCTCAAGTCCACTTATGCCGCCAGACTTGCCCAAAAGCAACTCAAGCGATTCGATGCCTTTTTCTTCGTTAGCTCGCGCGACCAGGCTCACCATCCCGAGCTACGTTCAGTCATCCTGCCCAACATTCCGTTCAATCCGCCCGCCCAGCCATTTCCTCAAACCGACAGCGCCACGCTGCTGTTCGTCGGCTCACTCTGGTATGCACCCAATCGCGAGGGTATAGACCGCTTTCTGCAGCGTAGCTGGCCCGCCATCAAGGCAACCCTGCCGCAAGCCCGGCTGCTGCTTGCGGGTGCCGCCCCGCCCGCCATGCGGCAGGCCTGGGAATGCCATCCCGGTGTTTCTGCCCCGGGATATGTTGACGACCTGGGCGATGCCTATCGCAACGTGGCGTTCACCATTGCCCCAATCCATTCCGGTGGCGGCTCCAACATCAAGATCCTTGAATCCCTGGCCCATGGCCGGGTATGCGTAACCACGCCACGCTGTGCAGACGCCTTCAAATCCGGCCTGGGCAATGCCGGGCTGGGCATTGCCCAGGATGATGCAGACTTTTCCAAACGATGCATTGACTGGCTGAACGACATCGACAGCAGACGGAACGAAGCGGAAAAAGGGCAGGCTCTCATTGAGCGGCACTACACGCATGACCTGTTTGTTGATCGGGTTGTACAACTGGTGCAGCCTTAGTGTTCTCCCCATTGATTGCACCATGACCATCAAACAATACCTGGTCGATCAAGCCATCTCGGCCCGCAACCGCTTCGAAGTGAGCTGGCCGCTACGCCGATTGCGTGGGTCCGCCATTGCCGGCGTTCCTGACATGCCTACCCGCTTTGCGATCATTCCCGCCGACATGGGCAATGCGATTGGTTCCATGGGCGACCTGGCCATGTTCACCGGGTTGCTGCAATCGCTACGCACGCGCAATCCAGACGCCACATTCACCATCATCGGCACGCGAAACCACAACCTTGCCGTGCCGGGAATCGGTGATGTCCCGGTAGTAGCCGCCTGGCTTGGCAGGGCAGGCAGTATCGCCTTCGACAGCGTCATCCGACAAAATCATGCCCTGTTTGTAATGGGTGCCGACATTCTGGACGGCAAATATGGTGCGGCTCTGGTGGCGCGCATCGTTGGTTACTGCAACCACAGCGTACTGCTTGGCATTCCGGCCACCACACTGGGATTCAGTTTTAACAGCCACCCACGCAGTCCGGCGGTGCATGCCCTGTCCAGATTGCATCCCAGGGTAACCGTCAACGTACGGGACCAGTTCTCGCTTGATCGCTTCCAGCAGGCCACAGGCATTCCGGCCAGCTTGTGTGCGGACAGCGCTTTTCTGATGCCCCCTGCTACCGCACCCGAACCCGAGGCCGAAGCCTGGATAAGCAGCATGCGCGAAACGGGCCGAAGCCCGGTTGGCGTCAACCTGAACGCCCACGCCCTGCTGCCTGCCCTCTCAAAGCTTGGAATGGATGCGCTCATCGCCCATCTGGCCCAGCAACTCCGGATTGCAGGAGAAGCAAGCAAACTGGCATTCATGCTGATCCCTCATGACCTCAAACCACAGTCGGGTGACATGGTCATGCTCCAGGCACTCGAAAAACAGTTGCGGCACAATGCCTTCCCACACGTCCGCTATACCCTGATCAATCGCCCTGACGCAATCAAACGCGTGACCGGCCTGCTGGATCTTGTCATCACCGGCCGCATGCATTTGGCTATCGCCTCCCTCGGCAGCGGGACACCGACCCTGTCTATCACTTACCAGGATAAATTCGAGGGGCTATACCAGCACTTTGGCCTGCCGATCGAGCACACGATTACGCCCATGCAATGTCTGAGCGATGCGCTTTCGATCAGGATTGGCCGTGCGCACACGCAAAGGCACGACCTTCGCAAGCGCATATGCGCCAGCCTGCCACGGGTCATGACGCTCGCCTCGCGAAACCTTGTCATGGCCCGCAACTGACGCAAGCGTCACAGGCAATCACAAAAAGGGAAACGGATGTTCATCCGCAATATTCAGGAAAAACATGAAAACGGCCAGTATCGGATACAGGCCGAGGTGGAATTTGAAGTCACCGCTGCACGGGAAATGATCTTTTTCTCCGTCGCCGCCGAACAGGCCGGCTGGATCCGGCCCGAGCCCAATGCGTTCATGGTGGGAACGGCCATGGCCGCCATGTGGAACAAGGAAACCCGGCTGGAAGTTGAAGGTGGAGTAGATCCGCAGCTCAGCGCCCGCCTGAAGATGGCGATGCGGCTGCTGTCACATTGGCATAAAAGTCCGTTACAGCCGGTCAGCATCCAGGCGCCCACCGCCGTGCATCCGATGCCGGCCACCACGCTATCAACCACCGCACTGTTTCTATCAGGGGGCGTGGACTCCCTGGCAGCCCTGTACTGGAATACCCGCCAATACCCGGTGGGCGACCCGAGGAGAGTGGGCGTGGCCTTTTTCGTTCACGGCCTGGATGTGGGCGATCCAAACAAACAGGATCGACCTGACATATGGGCACTCGGCGTCCGGAAGCTTTCCGGACTCTGTCAGGAACTGGGCGTGGAACTGGTTCCCATAAGAGTCAACCTGAGAAATCTGGCCAGGAGCTGGTACTTTTACGCGGAATGGCAGTTTGCCTCCCTGCTTGCCGCCATCGCCCATGCGGCCAGTTCGCGCATCCACCGCTGCATCATCGCCCCGGATAACGCCCTGGAATATACCGAGCACCCTCATGGATCGCACCCCTGGCTGAATAGCTATTTTGGTGCCGATTTCCTGGATGTCATCACGGGCGACATGGAACAATTCAGCCGGCTGGAAAAAATAGCCCTCCTGTCAAAATGGCCAGGTGCGCTGGATGCGCTCAGAGTGTGCTGGGATACAGGCGCCATTCCCGAAAGCCATCTGAATTGCGGACGCTGTGCAAAATGCGTTCGCACCATGCTTGAATTTCTGGTTTGCGGTCAACTCGCGCATTCAAAGGCATTCCCGAAGAGTGAGGTGACTCCCGACATGCTGAAACCCATGCATATCCGATCGAATGTGGAAGTGGAATATTTTGTCGAGTTGCTGTCCCCACTCGAAAAAACAGGGCGCCAGGATCTGGCGGCCATCATCAAACGAAAACTTTGGCTGTTTCAGACCGAACGCATGCTTGGCCTGCATCATCTGCGGCCCATCGCTAAAAAACTGCTCGGCCGGAACTGACCGATCCCAGCCATCACACCATGCTGACCCCATTCATCGACACGCAGCCCAAAAAAACGTTGATGCCAACCGCAAGCGCGCCACCACCGAACTTGAAGCAGGTCGCCATACTTATAAAGTCCCAGACGCATGGCGGGCACACTGAGTCTGGCACAAGCTCGACAAATAACGTACCGTTTATCAATCGACCGGCGTAACCACGTGAAGGCCTCGATTCCATTTCAACCTATCCGCCTGGTCAGCGTTCTCATGCCTATGAGGAAACGTCACGCATGCGTTATCAAGTAGCGGATGGCAACAGCATGCAAACAGGTCAGCCCAGGAGCGCCGGGACGGACTTGTCATGCCCGGATTGTTCTTCAACCCGCCTATGCAGGGTCGGCAGCATTCCGGATGCATTTGAGTTTGCGGGGCGAATGCTCGACTCCCCGCTTGCGGGTGGAAGTCTGTACCGCTGCAACAACTGCAGTTTGCTCTGGCGCCATCCACAACCGGACAAAACAAAACTGGATGCGCTCTATCGCCAGGGCAATGCTGATTCATGGCAGGACAATCCTGAAAAACGCCTGGACTGGCAAATAGGGGCCGCACACATCCGAAAGATGAAAAGCGCTGCGTCAGTTCTGGACGTGGGATGTTTTGACGGGCGCTTTCTGGAATACCTGGGTCAGCCCTATCTCCGTGCCGGGATCGAGGTACACCCAATCGCTGCAAAGCACGCAGCGGAAAAGGGTATCCAGATTGTCGGGCATGACTTTTCCGCCCTGGATACGCTCACCGTCCCGTTCGATGTCGTAGTGGCACTGGATGTCATCGAGCACGTCGACAACCCCCGGGAATTGCTGGCCTCCCTGGTCAAAGCGACCCGGCCTGGCGGGCTGGTTATCGTATCCACGGGCAATACGGCTGCGTGGTCATGGCGCCTGATGGGCGGCATGTATTGGTATTGCAGCATTGCGGAACATCTCGCCTTCATCAATCCCGACTGGTGCACACGCACCGCAGCAAAGATGGGGCTCGAAATCGAGCAGATCAGCAGCTTCAGCCACGAACCCACAAAAATGCTGGAATCAGCCATTCAGGCCAGCGCCAATATTTTTTATCACTACTTGCCCGATTTGGCGTACAAGATCCGCTGTCTGGACGCACGCCTCAAAGGAAAGGCCCGCCGCCCTTCCTTTAAAACACCACCCCATTGGCGCTCGGCAAAGGATCATTTTCTGGTTGCCTTTCGCGTGCCAAACTCATCTCATCAAGCCAGCCTGTCCGGATAGTCATGCCGATTTCGTTCTGTCACATCATCAATCCATTTCCCTGTCCGGAGGATTCCGAACACGGCATCGCCAGCAAGATCACCTATGAAAGCCTGCGCGTTGCCGTGGACAGGGCACAACAAAACGGCCTCCAGGTCGAGGTCAAGGCGGTCGTGCTGCCCGGGGATGAAGACGCGATCAAGCCACCTGCCAGCCTGGGGGGGCAACTTTCCCGGACGATCCAGGATATTCATCTGCTGCTGCCCCCAAGGCCCTACCCCTTGATTGCCGATATCCTGAACATCGGCGCTGGTGCATCAAGCAGCGACTACCTGATATTCACCAACATGGATATTGCGGTTCAGCCCGATTTCTATTTGCAGCTTCATGAAATCATTGAAAAACGCTTCGAAGCGGGCACCCCCTTCACCGTCTACCGGAGAAACATTCCCAGCCGCTACAACCGCATCGAGCAACTCCCCGAGATGTACCGGGAATCGGGCGAAATTGCGTATGGTTATGACTGTTTTGTGTTCCCAAGGTCTTTCGCAGCAGACCTGGACCTCGGAAACTGCTGCATCGGGGCGGCTCATTTTGATTATTTGCTGTTCATCGCGCTGGACGCCGTGAGCGGGTTCAAGGTCAAACGCATCAATGACCTGCCCCTGACGTTTCATATCGGCAACGACATCGCCTGGAGCAGCCAGATCGACTACATCGAACACAATCTCCAGGAATCGCTCGGAGCAATCCAGCGAATGCGCAAACGCGTTGATATCCCCGTGAACAGCCATTTTGCACACATGGAGGCATCGCATTTTCTCCCCAATGCCCGGCTCGATAGTCGCCTGCTGCGGAAAGTGAAGCGCCTGCCCGGTATTGGACGCCTGGCCCTGACCATCAAAAGATGGCTGGGCAAAAGCCACTAAAATACCCCACCGTTTTCAATTCATGCCACAGCCCCGCCAAGATCCAGATTCAATCCTTCTGAAAGCAGGCCATTCCGCAGGAACAGGGAAATGGCCATGGCATGACTTATGTGAACCCGCCCCGATCAGGTATAAACATCACCAATGCTTTTTCCGGACGTGCCAGACTATCCGGAACAATAATTTTCCAGATCACGCCATGACCTGTCACATCCTATTGCCCTGTAGAAATCGTGTTGCGATGACAACCTGTCATCCAGCCAGCCTGCTCAAACCCGGCAATCCGTTTCATATATGAGCCTGGGCGAATCCATCCGCCACGGTGCCAAGTG